>NZ_JBEORT010000056.1:0-45810 GCF_040302425.1 Streptomyces sp. NPDC126497 | reverse complement strand
CCGGGTCGGCATAGACGGCAACGCTCGCGATCCCGGCATCCCGGCAGGCCCGGGCCACCCGGACAGCGATTTCGCCACGGTTGGCGATGAGCACCTTGCGCACGATTGAGGCTCCCTCCTTGAAACAAGCCGAGTTTAGGGACTGCCGACACGGCACTTCGACCCGTCCCCACTGGTGAGCTTGCCCACACGGAGCGTGATGCGGGGCTCGCCCGACCCGCGAAATCCCTTGTCGCACCGTGGTACGCAGGACTCCTCCCGGAAACCCTAGCCGTCCCGTGTGGTCAAGGTCTCTGTGAGAGCGTGCTGCGGCCCACTCGGTTTCTTTGTGGAGTCCCTACGAATGGCCCAATGATTCTTTGCCCTCCGCGGGAGTCCTGTCCCGAGGTTCACCCTCTTCGGGACTCCTCACGAGCCGGGGGGACCCCCGTGTAGCCTTCGCGTCGACCCGAACGTACTCGGGGTAACCACAGTCGTGCTCGAAAGTGGGTGGGGGCCGGTGGTACGCAGACCGGTGGCGTGGGTCGTGGCGCTCGTCCTGTTCGCCGAGGCACTCGGCGTCGCGGCGCTGAACTGGTTCCTGGGCGTCGTCGTCGACCGGCAGCACATGTCGCTGGCCGGGCTCGACCCGGACGTGATGTCGACGTCCGCGAAGAGCGGCGGAATCGTCTTCGGGCTCTACTTCGCGCTGTGCGCTCTGGTGGCCCTGCTGGTCGCCGTGCGCGACCGGGAGCCCGCCGGACTCGGCAAGGTCCTGCTGATCAGCGCGGCGGTGGTGCACGCGCTGCTGGGGGCGGTCGCCTGGAACCTGGTCCACTGGACCGCGTTCGCCTCCATGCTGGTCGTCCTCGGGCTCATCGTGCTGCTGCTGATGACGTACGACGGCCGTCCGGAGCGTCCGGCCGCCACCGCGTCCGGCGCCGCCCCCGAGGGCGGCGCCGGCGGTGACGGCTCCCCGGTGACGCCTCCGGTCACTCCTCCGGCCGCGCCCACAGCTCCGTGATGCCGACTCCCAGGTCGGCGAGGAGGCGCCGGACCAGGGGCAGGCTGATGCCGATGACGTTGCCGTGGTCGCCGTCGATGCCGTCGATGAACGGGGCCGAACGGCCGTCCAGGGTGAACGCGCCGGCGACGTGGAGCGGTTCGCCGGAGGCCACGTAGGCGGCGATCTCCTCGTCGCTGGGCTCGCCGAAGCGGACGACGGTGGAGGCGGTGGCGGAGACGTAGCGTCCGCCGACGGTGTCGTACACGCAGTGGCCGGTCTGCAGCGTTCCCGCGCGGCCCCGCATGTCCTTCCAGCGCGCGACGGCCTCCCCGGCGTCCGCGGGTTTGCCGAGGGCCCGGCCGTCCAGTTCCAGGACCGAGTCGCAGCCGATCACCAGCGCGCCCTTGACCTCGGGCTTCGCGGCGACGACGGACGCCTTGGCCTCGGCCAGGGCGAGCGCCAGCTCGGCGGGGGTGGGAGCGGTGACGGCGTCCTCGTCGACCCCGCTGACGATCACCTCGGGATCCAGCCCGGCCTGGCGGAGCAACCCGAGCCGGGCGGGGGACTGGGAGGCGAGCACGAGTCGGCGGCGCGGCTGATCTGTCATGCGCTCAGCGTATCGACGTCGCCCGGACGCCTCACCTCACGCCGATCACGAGCATGGCGAGCACCATGGCCAGCGCCACGAGAACGCCCAGCCGCCGCAGCATGTCCTGCGTGTCCCGCAGTTCCTTGGGCGGCTCGTTCTCGGGGTCGGACCAGAGCATGCCACCAGCGTGGGGCCCGGACCGGCCGGGTGCCTGAGTACGCGTACTCAAGTGGGGGCGTGGCGTTGTTCACCACGCCCCGACTCAGGTCACTGGCCCGGCCAGTAGGTGCGCGTCCACGAGGCCGGGCCCGGACGGGGGACGTGGTGGGCCGCGATCCGGGACGGGTCGGACCACGCGTCGCGGGGGGTGGGCGCGCCGGACGGCACGGCTGACGCCGCCGCGGCGCGCGCCCGGACCACCGCCAGTGCGGCGGCCAGCTCCTCCGGGGTGGGGTTGCCCCGTACGACCTTGATCACGTCGGCTCCTTACAGGGGGATGTTGCCGTGCTTCTTCGGGGGCAGGGATTCCCGCTTCGTACGCAGCTGACGCAGCCCGCGGACGATGTGCCGGCGGGTGTCGGACGGCATGATCACCGCGTCGACGTAGCCGCGCTCGGCCGCGACGTAGGGGTTGAGCAGGGCGTCCTCGTACTCCCGCATCAGCCTCGCGCGGGTCTCCTCCGGGTCCTCCGCGTCGGCGATGGTGCGGCGGTGCAGGATGTTGACCGCTCCCTGGGCGCCCATCACGGCGATCTGGGCGGTGGGCCAGGCCAGGTTGAGGTCGGCGCCCAGGTGCTTGGAGCCCATGACGTCGTAGGCGCCGCCGAAGGCCTTGCGGGTGATCACGGTGATGAGGGGGACGGTGGCCTCGGCGTAGGCGTAGATCAGCTTGGCGCCGCGGCGGATGATGCCGTCGTGCTCCTGGTCGACGCCGGGCAGGAAGCCGGGGACGTCGACGAAGGTGAGGACCGGGATGTTGAAGGCGTCGCAGGTGCGCACGAAGCGGGCCGCCTTCTCGGAGGCGGTGATGTCCAGGCAGCCGGCGAACTGCATCGGCTGGTTGGCGACGACGCCGACGGGGCGGCCCTCCACGCGGCCGTAGCCGGTGAGGATGTTCGGCGCGAACAGCGGCTGCGTCTCGAAGAACTCGCCGTCGTCGAGGACGTGCTCGATCACCGTGTGCATGTCGTAGGGCTGGTTCGCCGAGTCCGGGACGAGGGTGTCGAGCTCGCGGTCCTCGTCGGTGACCGTCAGGTCCGCCTCCTCCGGGAACGCCGGGGGCTCGGAGAGGTTGTTCGACGGCAGGTAGGACAGCAGCTGCTTGACGTACTCGATCGCGTCCTTCTCGTCGCCGGCCATGTGGTGGGCGACGCCGGAGGCGGTGTTGTGGGTGCGGGCGCCGCCGAGCTCCTCGAAGCCGACGTCCTCGCCGGTGACCGTCTTGATGACGTCCGGTCCGGTGATGAACATGTGGGACGTCCGGTCGACCATGATGGTGAAGTCGGTGATCGCGGGGGAGTACACCGCACCGCCCGCGCACGGACCGACGACCAGGCTGATCTGCGGGATCACGCCGGAGGCGTGGGTGTTGCGGCGGAAGATCTCGCCGTACGCGCCCAGCGAGGCCACGCCCTCCTGGATGCGGGCGCCGCCGGAGTCGTTGATGCCGATGACCGGGCAGCCGGTCTTCAGCGCGAAGTCCATCACCTTGACGATCTTCTGGCCGTAGACCTCGCCCAGCGCCCCGCCGAAGACGGTGAAGTCCTGGGAGAAGACGGCGACCGGACGGCCGTCGACGGTGCCGTAGCCGGTGACGACGCCGTCGCCGTAGGGGCGGTTGGCGTCGAGGCCGAAGTGGGTGGAGCGGTGCCGGGCGAACTCGTCCAGTTCGACGAAGGAACCCTCGTCGAGCAGGAGGTCGATCCGCTCGCGGGCCGTCAGCTTGCCCTTGGCGTGCTGCTTTTCGACCGCGCGTGCGGAGCCGGCGTGCGTCGCCTCTTCGATGCGACGCTGGAGATCCGCGAGCTTGCCCGCGGTCGTGTGGATGTCGGGCTGCTGCTCTTCCGGCTCGGACATCGGGATGCGGCTCCCTGCCTGCTCAAAAGGGGGGACGGTTACTCATCCGTAGCGTAGTGGGGGGCCCTCCGTTCGGCAGTGCGGTGTTTCCCACACCTAGGGTGGGTTGCATGACGCCCCGAGATGACTCCGAATCCGCCCACAGCCGGTGGTCCGATCTGGACCGGCCGCCCCTCAACGCCACCGCTCTGCGGCGGGGGCTGGTGCGGGAGGGAGCGCTGTGGCGGGAGGTGGACGTGGTGCAGCGCACCGGGTCCACCAACTCCGATCTGGTGGCCCGGGCCGCCGAGGAGGGGCTGGAGGAGGGGGTCGTCCTCGTCGCCGAGGAGCAGACCGCCGCGCGGGGGCGCCTCGACCGGCGGTGGACGGCGCCGGCCCGGTCGGGGCTGTTCTTCTCCGTGCTGCTGCGGCCCGCGGAGGTGCCCGTGGCGCGGTGGGGGTGGCTGCCGCTGCTCACCGGTGTCGCGGTGGCGACCGGGCTGTCGCGGGCGGCGGGCGTCGACACCGCGCTGAAGTGGCCCAACGACCTGCTGGTCACGGTGGGGGGAGAGGAGCGCAAGGCCGGGGGGATCCTGGCGGAGCGGGCCGGGGACGACGGAGTGGTGATCGGTGCGGGGATCAATGTGAGCCTGCGGGCCGATGAGCTGCCGGTGCCCACCGCGGGGTCGCTGGTGCTGGCCGGAGCGGTGAGCACGGACCGGGATCCGTTGCTGCGGGGGGTGCTGCGGTCGCTGGAGGAGTGGTACGGGCGGTGGCGCGCGGCGGGGGGCGACCCGGGGGCCAGCGGGCTGCAGGAGACGTACGCGGCGGGGTGCGCGACGTTGGGACGGGTGGTGCGGGCGGAGCTGCCGGGGGATCGGGAGCTGGTGGGGGAGGCGGTCGCGGTGGACGGCGACGGCCGGCTGGTCCTGGCCACGGAGGCGGGGGTGCAGAAGCCGGTGGGGGCGGGTGACATCGTCCATCTGCGCGCCCACTGACGCCCACGGCGGGGGGACGGGTGGGCCGGGGCCGGACCGGGGGCGTCCGTCCCCGGCCCGGAGCGGATCACGTCCGCCGGAGGGGCGCGGGGCGCGGACGCGCCGGCCCCCTGCCGGGTCAGCCGCGGGCGGCCGTGCCTCCCCCAGTGCCTTGAAGGCCTGGGAGGTACCCCCAGGGGCGACGGGGGAGGCACCGCGCAAGCGCCGGTCACCCGCGGGCACCGGGCCGCGGAGCCACCCCGCACCGACGCCGGCGGGGGCCACCGTGCAGGCGCCGGGCCACCGCCGGTCACCTCGTCCCATGGCCCAACCTGACGGAGTGAGCTGGCGCACACCTGCCGTAGAGTTGAGCCCGGTCGATACCTGGCCATGGCAGATCGGAAGGGCACGCGTGACCGTCGACGACTCGGGTTCCACGGACGCGCAGGGCGCCGGCGAGGATCCGCTTGCCCTGCGCCTCGAACACCTCATCCTGGGCGCCGAGCGCCGTTACACACCGTTCCAGGCGGCCCGCAGCGCCGGCGTCACCATGGAGCTGGCCACCCGCTTCTGGCGGGCGATGGGCTTCGCCGACGTCGGCCAGGCCAAGGCCCTCACCGAGGCCGACGTGCTCGCGCTGCGCCGCCTCGCCGGTCTGGTGGAGGCGGGCCTGCTGAGCGAGGCCATGGCGGTGCAGGTGGCGCGGTCCACCGGACAGACCACCGCCCGGCTGGCCGAGTGGCAGATCGACTCGTTCCTGGAGGGGCTGACCGAGCCGCCCGAGCCGGGCATGACCCGTACCGAGGTGACGTACCCGATCGTCGAGCTGCTCCTGCCCGAGCTGGAGGAGTTCCTCGTGTACGTCTGGCGGCGGCAGCTCGCCGCCTCCGCCGGGCGGGTGGTGCAGGGCGGCGACGACGAGGAGATGGTCGACCGGCGGCTCGCCGTCGCCTTCGCGGACCTCGTGGGGTTCACGCGGCTGACCCGGCGGATGGAGGAGGAGGAGCTCGGCGAGCTCGTCGAGGCCTTCGAGACCACCGCCGCCGATCTGGTCGCCGCACGCGGCGGGCGGCTCATCAAGACCCTGGGCGACGAGGTGCTCTACGTCGCCGACGACGCCGGTATCGCCGCGGACATCGCGATGCGGCTGATCGAGACCCTGGCGAACGACGAGACCATGCCGGAGCTGCGGGTCGGCATGGCGTTCGGCACGGTGACCACCCGGATGGGCGATGTGTTCGGCACGACCGTGAACCTGGCCTCCCGGCTCACCTCCATAGCCCCGCGGGACGCCGTGCTGGTCGACAGCGCCTTCGCCGAGGAGCTGATCCGCACCGGTGACGCGCCCGCCTCCGAGGCGGCGGCGGCCGAGGCGGTGGCCGCGGCGGAGAAGGAGGGCGAGGAGCCGCCGGGCTACCGGTTCGCGCTCCAGCCGATGTGGCAGCGGCCCGTGCGTGGTCTGGGTGTGGTGGAGCCCTGGCTGCTCACACGGCGGAACGGGGCTTCCGCACCCTCCTGATCCGGGTCGCCGCCCACGCGGACGCCGATGACCGGTACGCACGGGCCGGGGCGGGGGGCGGGGTCCGGGGTGCGTTCGTCCGGCTGGGGCGACGGCGGGTCGTGAGGGGCCGGCGGGGGCGGTTCCGGTGTGTCGCGCGGGGGCCGCCGGAGTGCGGGTGAGCGCGGGCCGCGGGCCGACGCGGTGGCGGGCGGTGCGGCCGGAGTGTCCGCGCTGTCCGGGACGGCCGTGGTGGGCCGGGCCGACAGCGACGGCCCGGGCGCGGTGAGCGGGCTCGGGGCCTTGCCGCCCAGGGCCATGGGTGAGGACGGGCTCGCCCCGGGGGCGGGTGCGGCGGCCCTGCTCGCGGGCCGGGGGCCGGCGGGTGTGCCCGCGTCCGTGTGGGGGACGGGGCGGGGGCCCGCCTCCGCGCCGGTGTCCGTGCCGCCGCCCTGGGGGGTGGCCAGGTGGACCAGGATCACGACGCTCGCGGCCACGGCCAGGCTCCCCGCCGTCGACAGGACCTTGCGGGGGCGGGGCCTGCGGTGGCGGCCCCGGAGGCGGACGGTGCGGGCCGGTGGTCCGTCGGTGGGTGGTGTCGGTGTCATCGTGTTCCCTCCCTGCGTGCGCGCCTCCGACGCGTCGCGGTCCGCGCACGCTATGCGCTCCGGTGAGGGGGCCGGGCCGGAGCCGGGGTGATGTCACTCGAACGGGTGGACGGGAGGTGGCGAGGGAACCGGGCGTGCGCCCTTTTCCCCGGGGGGTGCGGACTGCGATGATCGGAGCGAGTGGAGTTAACCCGCGTTAACCGGAGGGCGTCGATGAGTGAGGAACGGTTCGGGGAGTTCGTGCTGGTGCGCCGGCATGGGCGGGGGCATGTCGCGGAGCTCGTTCTCGACCGGCCCAAGGCGATGAACGCCGTGTCGACCGGGATGGCCCGCTCCCTCGCCGGTGCCTGTGCGGCGCTGGGGGAGGACCGGAGCGTACGGGCGGTGGTGCTGAGCTCCTCGCACGAGCGGGCGTTCTGCGTGGGGGCCGACCTGAAGGAGCGCAACTCCTTCAGCGACGCCGATCTGGTGCGCCAGCGGCCCGTGGCGCGCGCGGCGTACACCGGAGTGCTCGACCTGCCGGTGCCGACGGTGGCGGCGGTGCACGGGTTCGCGCTGGGCGGCGGGTTCGAGCTGGCCCTGGCGTGCGACGTGATCGTCGCCGACCGTACGGCGGTCGTGGGGCTGCCCGAGGTGTCGGTCGGGGTGATCCCGGGCGGGGGCGGTACGCAGCTGCTGCCCCGGCGGGTGGGGGCGGCGCGGGCCGCCGAGCTGATCTTCACGGCGCGGCGGGTGGAGGCCGGCGAGGCCCGGGAGCTGGGGCTCGTCGACGAGCTGGTCGAGGAGGGGCGGGACCGGGAGGAGGCCCTCGCCATGGCGTCCAGGATCGCCGGGAACTCGCCGGTGGGACTGCGGGCGGCCAAGCGGGCGCTGCGGCTCGGGCACGGGCTGGATCTGCCCGCCGGGCTCGAGGTCGAGGACGCCGCCTGGCGGTCGGTGGCGTTCTCGGGGGACCGGGCGGAGGGGGTCGCCGCCTTCAACGAGAAACGCAGGCCGGAGTGGCCCGGGGAATAGGTCCCGGTGAGCCCCGTTCGCTCCTTTAATGTCCCGGTCGGTCCCGAATCTTCCTAATCTGGAGAGATGGGTGAGGAGAGCCGGCTGGCGGCCGTGGTGGCGCTGGCTCAGGGCATGGCCGCCGCACACGGGTCACGGGAGGCCTGGCGGGCCGCGGCCCACGGGGCCCGCCGGGCGCTGGGCGGGAGCTTCGCCGCCCTGTCGGTGTGGGAGCGGGAGCTCGGGCGGCTGCGGGTGCTGGTGAACGTCGGGGAGCTGGCCGAGGGCGAGGAGGAGTTCCCGGAGGACGAGTCCTATCCGGTGCACCAGTTCGCCGAGATCACCGAGTTCCTGCACGAGCGGTGGGCGGGGGGCGGTGAGCCCGACGCGTGGGTGGAGACCGCCGAGGGACCCTCGGCGGGCCGGGCCGGGTACTGCCAGCAGCGGGTGGCCGCGCTCAGGCGGCGGGGGCGGGGGTGCTGTGTGGTCGCGCCGATCGTGCTGCACGGGCGGGCCTGGGGCGAGCTGTACGTGGCCCGGCCCGCCGGTGCGCCCGTCTTCGGGCGGGGGGACGCCGACTTCGCGACGGTGCTGGCCGCCGTCGTGGCCGCCGGGATCGCGCAGACCGAGCGGCTGGAGGAGGCCCGGCGGCTGGCGTACACGGACTCGCTGACCGGGCTGGCCAACCGGCGCGCCGTGGACGCGCGGCTCGACGAGGCCGTGGAGCGGCACCGGCGGGACGGGGCCGTCGTCAGCCTCGTGGTGTGCGATCTGAACGGGCTGAAGCGGGTCAACGACACCCTGGGGCACGCCGTGGGCGACCGGCTGCTGGAGCGGTTCGGGACCGTGCTGTCCTTGTGCGGGGCCATGCTGCCCGGCGCCCTGGTCGCGCGGCTCGGCGGGGACGAGTTCTGCCTGCTGGCGGTGGGGCCGCCGGCCGACGAGGTCGTCAAGACGGCCGACGAGGTGTGCCGGCGGGCGGTGGAGCTGGGCATCGGGGACGGCGTGGCCTGCGGCGTGGCGTCCACCGCGGATCCCGTCGGGCCGGTGCACTCCGCCCGGCGGCTGTTCCGGCTGGCCGACGCGGCGCAGTACCGGGCCAAGGCCGAGCGTGCCGCGCACCCCGTGGTGGCCGGGCGGGAGGGGCCGGACGACCCCGTCGTACGGCTGGCGGACGAGCCCTCGCGGGTGGCGGACGGGGAGCGGCGGCGCTTCCGGGGGCGGCATTCGCCGTAGCGCACGGCCCGCCGGTAAGGGGCGCGGTGCGCGCCCGGTGGTGACATCGTTGAATTCACTGCGTACGCTCCTGAATATGAGTATGCACACTGTGGTGGTGGGGACCTCCGGCGTGACCGCGTCCGACGTGATCGCCGTGGCGCGCGGCGGTGCCCGCGTCGAACTGTCCGCGGAGGCGGTGGCCGCCCTGGCCGAGTCCCGCGGGATCGTGGACGCCCTGGCCGCGAAGCCGGAGCCGGTGTACGGGGTGAGCACCGGCTTCGGAGCCCTGGCGACCCGGCACATCAGCCCGGAGCTGCGCGACCGGCTGCAGCGCAACATCGTCCGCTCGCACGCCGCGGGCATGGGACCGCGGGTCGAGCGCGAGGTCGTGCGGGCGCTGATGTTCCTGCGGCTGAAGACCGTCTGCTCGGGGCGCACCGGGGTGCGCCCCGAGGTCGCGCGGACGATGGCCGCCGTGCTGAACGCCGGCATCACCCCCGTCGTGCACGAGTACGGCTCCCTCGGCTGCTCCGGCGACCTGGCCCCGCTGTCCCACTGCGCCCTCGCCCTGATGGGCGAGGGGGAGGCGGAAGGCCCCGACGGCGGCGTGCGGCCGGCCGGCGAACTGCTCGCCGAGCACGGCATCCGGCCCCTCGAACTACGCGAGAAGGAGGGGCTCGCCCTCCTCAACGGCACCGACGGCATGCTCGGCATGCTGGTCATGGCCCTCGCCGACCTGGACCTCCTCTACACGTCCGCCGACGTCACGGCCGCCCTGAGCCTGGAGGCGCTGCTCGGCACCGACAAGGTGCTCGCCCCCGAGCTGCACGCCATCCGCCCGCACCCCGGTCAGGCCGCCAGCGCCGCCAACATGCTGGCGGTACTGAGAGGTTCGGGGCTGACGGGGCATCACCAGGACGACGCTCCCCGCGTCCAGGACGCCTACTCGGTGCGCTGCGCCCCGCAGGTCGCCGGCGCCGGACGGGACACCCTGGCGCACGCCCGGCTGGTCGCCGAGCGCGAACTCGCGTCGGCCGTGGACAATCCGGTGGTGCTTCCGGACGGCCGGGTCGAGTCCAACGGGAACTTCCACGGGGCGCCGGTCGCCTACGTCCTGGACTTCCTCGCCATCGCCGTCGCCGACCTCGCCTCCATCACCGAGCGCCGCACCGACCGGCTGCTGGACAAGAACCGCAGCCACGGGCTGCCTCCGTTCCTCGCCGACGACGCCGGCGTGGACTCCGGGCTGATGATCGCGCAGTACACGCAGGCCGCCCTGGTCGGCGAGCTGAAGCGGCTCGCCGTGCCGGCCTCGGCGGACTCGATCCCGTCCTCCGCGATGCAGGAGGACCACGTCTCCATGGGCTGGTCGGCGGCGCGCAAACTGCGGACGGCCGTCGACAACCTCGCCCGGGTCGTCGCGATCGAGCTGTACGCGGCCACACGGGCCGTGGAACTGCGCGAGGGGCTGACCCCGGCGCCGGCCACGCGGGCGGTCGTCGAGGCCGTGCGGAAGGCGGGTGTGGGCGGCCCCGGACCGGACCGCCACCTGGCTCCCGATCTCGCCGCGGCGGACGCGTTCGTGCGGGACGGACGGCTGGTCGCGGCCGTGGAGGCGGTCACCGGACCGCTGAGCTGAACCGGCCGGGCCCCGGCGGTCCCCCGCCGGAGCCCGGCACGCGCGTCAGAGGCCCAGGCGCTCGCGACGCACCGAATAGACGACGAAACCGGCGCCGAGGGCGAGGCAGGCCGTGCCGCCGACGACGTACGGCGTGCTGTCGAAGCTGCCGGTGTCGGCGAGGCGGACGTCCTCGCCGGCGCCCCGCACGGCCGTGGACGTGGTGTGCGAGACGGCTCTCGCCTGTTCCGTGACCTGCGGAGACGGCTGTGCCGAGGGCGCGTCCGACGCCGAGGTCGCATTCGCGGACGGGACGAACCACAGGGCGCACAGCAGGGTGCCCGCGGCGGTGGCGGTCAGCAACGGACGGAGCGCGGATGACACGGAATATCGATCCCCTTGTGGCGCTGGCGAATTGGCCGTGTGGGGCGATGTTAGTGAACAGCGCGGGTCACGGGAAAGCCGCAGGGGTCCGGGGCCGTACGCTCCGGTCATGAGCACCCCGGAGACATCACGTTTTGTACGGCTTCGCGTGGAGCTCGTCCTCGAGATCGAGGACGAGGACGCGGTGACCAGGGCGGCACTGCGCAGGATCGCGGACGACGACGGCATGCCGGACGAGGAACGGGTACACGCCGAGAGCGCTGTGACGGAGGACACCGCGGAGGCCCTCGCCCAGCTCGTCGACCCGTTCGCCCTGGTCGGCGAGGTGCCGGGGGCGGAACTGCTGCAGGCCTCCTGGAGCGGCGAGGAGATCGACTACGACCCCGACTCGCCGGAGTGGGACCTCGACGATGTCGACGACGACGTTGACGACGATGGCGACGACGACGAGGGCGACGGTGACGAGGGCGAGGGCGAGGGCGAGGGCGAGGGCGGGACGGGCAGGGCCGGCTGAGGTGTCTTGAGGAAATCGTGACCCCGGGCGGCAACCGCCGCCCGGGTGACGACGTCTCAAGCGACGACGCACCGGCCGGAACCGTCGCCGTCCGCTCCGGCGGACGTGGCGAGCCCCACACCCGTGGGCCGTGGGGAACGGGGGAACCCGGTCGTAGCGTTGAGAGTTGTGGACGAGGTCCTTCTGCTTCGGGCGGGGCCTCGTGGGGTCGGGATTCGGCAACGATGGAGAAGCGTGTGATGACGGACGGTAAGCGGCGCAGGGGTCTGGCGGCCGCGTCCGCTCTGCTCGGCGGAGTGCTGGTGCTCTCGGCGTGTTCCGGCGGTGACGACGGGGCCTCGGGCGACAGCGGCAAGGGCGACTCACAGGCCCAGGTCGACGAGGCGGCGGCCAAGAAGTCCTCCGAGGCGCAGATCAAGATCACGCCCA
This sequence comes from Streptomyces sp. NPDC126497, assembly GCF_040302425.1. Taxonomy (NCBI): domain Bacteria; kingdom Bacillati; phylum Actinomycetota; class Actinomycetes; order Kitasatosporales; family Streptomycetaceae; genus Streptomyces; species Streptomyces sp. NPDC126497. Next base: position 33,942 of record NZ_JBEORT010000056.1, on the reverse strand, counting down.
AGGACGGCTCCAACAACGCCTCCATCAACAACTCCGCCACCGTCACCGTGGCCAAGGGCACGCTCACCGAGGTGAAGATGACCACCGCCGACGGCACCGCCGTCGCCGGTGAGATATCCGCCGACAAGAAGAGCTGGAAGCCCAGCACCCAGCTGGAGCGCGCCACCACCTACAAGCTGTCGGCCACGGCCAAGGACGCCGCGGGCCTCGCCGCCCACGAGAACGCCTCGTTCACCACGGTCGCCCCGGACAACAGCTTCATCGGCACCTTCACCCCGGACGACGGCACCACCGTCGGCGTCGGCATGCCGGTGTCGATCAACTTCGACAAGGCGATCACCAACAAGGCCGCGGTGCAGAAGGGCATCACCGTCTCGTCCACCAGTGGTCAGGAGGTCGCCTGCCACTGGTTCAACGCCAACCGCATGGACTGCCGCCCCGAGGAGTACTGGCAGGAGGGCTCCACCGTCACGCTGAAGCTGGCCCTCGACGGCGTCGAGGGCGCCGAGGGCGTGGTCGGCGTCCAGCAGAAGACGGTCACCTTCAAGATCGGCCGCAACCAGGTGACGTACGTCGACGCCGAGACCAAGCAGATGAAGGTCACCCAGGACGGCAAGACCGTCCGCACCATCCCGATCTCCGCCGGTTCGCCCGACAACAAGACGTACGAGGGCCAGATGGTGATCTCCGAGAAGTTCAAGGAGACCCGGATGAACGGTGCGACGGTCGGCTTCACCGACGACGACGGCAAGGGCGAGTACGACATCAAGGACGTGCCGCACGCCATGCGTCTGAGCACCTCCGGCACCTTCATCCACGGCAACTACTGGGGTGCCAAGTCCATCTTCGGCAGCGTCAACACCAGCCACGGCTGCGTGGGCCTGTCCGACACCAAGGGCGCGAACGACCCGAACACGCCGGGCGCCTGGTTCTACGACAACTCGATCATCGGCGACGTGGTCGTCGTGCAGAACACCGGTGACAAGACCATCGCCCCGGACAACGGCCTCAACGGCTGGAACATGAGCTGGGAGCAGTGGAAGGCGGGCTCGGAGGTCTGACGCCGGCCGCGCGCGGCGCCTCACCCCACCACCCGGCCGATGCCGCCGTCCGCCCCTCACGGGGAGCGGGCGGCGGCATCGGCCTTCTCATCGGGCTCTCAGGGGGCGCTTATCACTTCATCACCCGGTGTCCCTAGCTTGCGGCCATGTTCTTCACCTACCTGAGGCGCGAGCTGCGCCGCCGCAGAAAGGCGGCCCTCGTCGTCGCCTCCGGGCTCGCGCTCGGCATCGCGCTGGTCATCGTGGTCAACTCCGTGTCCTCCGGGATGAGCAGGGCGCAGGAGAAGGTCCTGCAGTCCCTGTACGGGCTCGGCACGGACATGACGGTCACCAAGGCCGCGGAGGCCCAGAGCACCGGCGAACGCCCCCGGTTCCGGTTCGACGCCCGGGACGACGACTCCGGCGAGGAGCAGAGCAGCGACCGCGTCATGGTGCAGGGCTTCCAGACCCTGGCGGGCTCCACCGTGGCCGAGGTCGGCGAGCAGGACGGCGTCGCCGACGCGGTCGGCGGACTGAGCCTCCAGGTCATGAAGGTGAGCGGCGAGTTCACGCGGGGTCAGTTCCAGCAGGACGGCCAGGACGCCGAGGGCGGTCAGGGCGGCGGCCCCGGTGGCGGCCAGTCCTCCCCGCAGGGCCGGGTCGAGGGCGGCGGCGCCACCTTCGACGTCAACAGCTACTCCGTCTACGGCACCGACGTCACCGAGCCCGCCCTCGGCCCGCTGACCTCCTCCGAGATCACCGACGGACGCACCTTCAGGACGACCGAGACCGACGCGAAGGTCGCCGTCGCCGACTCCGCCTACGCCAAGGAGAAGGAGATCGGGACCGGTGACACCGTCACCGTCAAGGGCACCGGATACAAGGTCATCGGCATCGCCACCGCCACCAGCGGGGACGCGGCGGCCAACCTCTACCTGCCGCTGAAGCAGGCGCAGACCCTCGCCGACGCCGAGGACAAGGTCACCACGATCTACGTCAGGGCGACCGACTCCCAGCGGATCGACAGCGTCAAGTCCGGGATCCGGAAGAACATCTCCGGTACGACCGTCACGACCTCCGCCGACCTCGCGGACACCGTCTCCGGCTCCCTGTCCACCGCCTCCTCGCTCGCCGCCGGCGTCGGCAGGTGGCTGTCGGTCGTGGTGCTCGTGGCCGCCTTCCTCGTCGCGGGTCTGCTCACCTCCTCCGCCGTCTCCCGCCGGGTGCGCGAGTTCGGCACCCTCAAGGCGCTGGGCTGGACGTCCGGCCGGGTGACCCGGCAGGTGGTCGGCGAGTCCATGGTCCAGGGCCTGATCGGCGGCGCCCTCGGCATCGTGCTCGGCCTGGCGGGCGCCTACGCGGTCACCGCCGTCGGCCCCACCCTGCAGGCCCAGCTCGGCGGTGGTGGCGGCGGCATGGGCGGACCCGGCGGTGGCCCGGGCGGCCCCGGACGGCAGGCCGCCGCCAAGACCCTCGACGTCGCGCTCACCGCGCCGGTCAGCCTCACCACCCTCGCCCTCGCGGTCGGCCTCGCCGTGGCCGGCGGTCTCGTCGCCGGCGCCTTCGGCGGCTGGCGCGCCTCCCGGTTGCGGCCGGCCGACGCGCTCCGCCGCGTCGGGTAACACCCGCCCGGCACCGGCCCCGGGGCCCGCCCGGGCGGACGGGCCCCACCCCCCCGTACGCGATCCAGGAGCAGACCCATGTACGAACTCAGAGGCGTCACCCGGCGCTACACGCGCGGCAAGGAGACCGTCAACGCCCTCGACGGAATCGACCTGACCATCCCCGACGGCGACCGGCTCGTCATCCAGGGCCCCACCGGCGGCGGGAAGTCCACGCTGCTGCAGATGCTCGGCGGCCTCGACCGGCCCAGCTCCGGCGAGGTCGTCCTGGACGGCACCGACCTGGCAGGGCTGTCCGAGGCCCGGCTCACCCGGGTGCGCAGCGAGAGCATCGGCTTCGTCTTCCAGTCGTTCAACCTGATCCCCACGCTCACCGCGCAGGAGAACGTCGAGACCGCGCTCGTCCCGCTCGGCGTGAAGGCCAAGGAGCGCCGGGAGAAGGCCGCCGAGGCGCTGACGTCGGTCGGTCTGGGCGAGCGGCTCGGGCACCTGCCCGGCGAGATGTCCGGCGGCCAGCAGCAGCGCGTGGCCATCGCGCGGGCGCTGGTGAAGGAGCCGAAGGTGCTGCTCGCCGACGAACCCACCGGAAACCTCGACGAGTCCATGCGCGACGAGATCATGGACGTGCTCATCCGCATGTGGGAGGAGCTGGGGCTGACCTTCGTCATGGTCACCCACGACTCGGCGATCGCGAAGGCGGCCCCGCGTCTGGCGACGATCCGCAAGGGCCGGATCACCGTGCGGGAGAACCCCCGGGCCCGACCGGGGGGAGGGGCCAACCACGCGGTTGTGTAACGGAGTCCCGGCGGAAGCGTTACAGCGGCCCGTCGACTTCGGCACCCTTTCCGGTGTCCCTTGAGACGCTTGATCACCCCTCGGCATACTGCGTGCTCCGGGGGGTGCGCGCACGCGTACGAGACCACCCCCGACCGGGTGACGGCGAGTTCGCCCGGGGACACCGCTAGGGGGAACCTTGCGCAGACAAGTGAAGAGAGCGTGCGCGGCCACGATCGCCACGGCGACCGCCGTGGCGCTCGCGGCGGGCATGGCCGGCCCGGCGTCGGCGAACGGGGAGCGCGCGGCCGCCGACTCCTCGACGGGGGCGTCCGCGTCGAAGGCCAAGCACCGGATCACGCTGATCACGGGAGACCGGGTCGCCGTGGACGCCAAGGGCCGCGTGGTCGGCCTGGAGCGGGCCGAGGGCCGTGAGCACATACCCGTGCAGGTCCGCCGCACCGGTGGCCACACCCTCGTGCTGCCGGCCGACGCCGCACGGCTGGTCGCGAGCGGCAAGCTGGACCGGCGGCTGTTCGACGTCACCGAGCTGAACAAGGCCACGGTCCGCGGTTCCCAGAAGCGGGGCCTGAAGGTCATCGTCGGCTACCGGGGCGGCGCGGCGAACGCCAAGGCCGAGGTCCGTGACGCGGGCACGGTCCGCCGCACCCTGAAGTCCCTGAACGCGGACGCGGTGCAGACCCCGCACGAGGACACGCCCGAGCTCTGGGACGCCGTCACCGACGGCGACCGCACCGCCTCCGGCATCGCCCACGTCTGGCTCGACGGGGTCCGCAAGGCCTCCCTCGACACGTCGGTGGCGCAGATCGGCACCCCGAAGGCGTGGGCGGCCGGCTACGACGGCAAGGGCGTGAAGATCGCCGTCCTGGACACCGGTGTCGACGCCACCCACCCGGACCTCAAGGGCCAGGTGACCGCGTCCAAGAACTTCAGCTCCGCGGCCACCGCTGGCGACAAGGTCGGCCACGGCACCCACGTCGCGTCCATCGCGGCCGGTACGGGAGCGCGGTCCAAGGGCACGTACAAGGGTGTCGCGCCCGGCGCGAAGATCCTCAACGGCAAGGTCCTCGACGACGCCGGCTACGGTGACGACTCCGGCATCCTCGCCGGCATGGAGTGGGCGGCCGCACAGGGCGCCGACGTCGTCAACATGAGCCTGGGCGCCGGTGACACGCCCGAGGTCGACCCGCTGGAGGCGGCGGTCAACAAGCTGTCCGCCGAGAAGGGCGTCCTGTTCGCCGTCGCGGCCGGCAACGAGGGCCCGCAGTCGGTCGGTTCGCCCGGCAGCGCGGACGCCGCCCTCACCGTCGGCGCCGTCGACGACAAGGACAAGCTCGCCGACTTCTCCTCCACCGGCCCGCGCGTCGGCGACGGCGCCATCAAGCCGGACGTCACCGCTCCCGGCGTGGACGTCACGGCCGCCTCGGCGAAGGGCAACGACATCGCCGAGGAGGTCGGCGAGAAGCCGGCCGGCTACATGACCATCTCCGGCACGTCGATGGCGACCCCGCACGTCGCGGGCGCGGCGGCGATCCTCAAGCAGCAGCACCCGGAGTGGACCTACACCGAGCTGAAGGGCGCGCTCACCGGCTCCACCAAGGACGGCAGGTACACGCCGTTCGAGCAGGGCTCGGGCCGCGTCCAGGTCGACAAGGCGATCAAGCAGACCGTGATCGCCGACCCGGTGTCGCTGAGCTTCGGCGTCCAGCAGTGGCCGCACACCGACGACAAGCCGGTCACCCAGCAGCTCACCTACCGCAACCTCGGCACCCAGGACGTCACCCTCACGCTGACGTCGACCGCCACCGGCCCCAAGGGCAAGGCGGCCCCGGCCGGCTTCTTCACCCTGGGCGCCACCACGGTCACCGTCCCCGCGGGCGGCAAGGCCTCCGTGGACGCCACGGTCGACACCCGGCTCGGCGGCACGCTCGACGGCGCCTACTCGGCGTACGTGGTCGCCACCGGCGGCGGGCAGACCGTGCGCACGGCGGCCGCGGTGCAGCGCGAGGTCGAGTCGTACGACGTGACCCTGAAGTTCCTCGACCGCGCGGGCAAGCCGGCCGCCAACTACGTCGCCGGCCTGTACGGCATCTCCGGTCTCGGCGCCGACCGCTGGCACCAGCCCTACGACGCCGACGGCACCGTCACCGTCCGCGTGCCCAAGGGCGGTTACGTCCTGGACACCAGCATCCTGGTCGGCTCCGACCCGGAGGACTACCAGGGCGCCGACTGGATCGCCCAGCCCAAGCTGAACGTCGCCAAGAACACGACGATCACCGTGGACGCCCGCAAGGCCAAGCCGGTGAAGATCACCGTGCCGGACAAGGCGGCCAAGCCGGAGTTCGCCTCCGCCGACTACACCGTCGAGACGAACGACTCGGCCCACGGCTTCGGCTGGTGGCTGGACTCGTACGACAACTTCCGCTCCGCCCACCTCGGCCCGCAGATCACCGACGGCTCGCTGAGCCAGCAGTGGGACGCCCACTTCAGCAAGGGCGCCAAGGAGCAGTACAGCACCGTCATCGGCGCCAAGGTGAAGAACCTCGCCACCGGGTACACCCGGAACTACAAGGCGGGCGAGTTCGCCACGGTGAAGGTCGGCATGGGCGCCGCGGCGAGCGGCAAGAAGGGTGTCGTCAACGCCTTCGGCGTGCTGCCCGTGAGCAGCGGCGCCTCCTCGTTCGGCCAGGCGCAGAACCTGCCCGGCACCCGCACGCTGCACCTGTCCACCTCGAACGGGGTCAAGTGGGACCTCGACTTCGAGCAGCAGGGCGGCGTCGACGCGGAGGGCTGGCCGGTCTTCGAGGCCGGGTACTTCCTCGGTGGCGCGAAGGGTTACAAGGCCGGCAAGACGTACCGGGAGACCGTGAACACGGCCGTCTTCGGGCCGCGCCTCACCTCCGAGGACGGCATCTTCCGGGACGGCAACAGCATCACCGGGATGCTCCCGCTGTTCGCCGACGGCAAGGGCCACGTGGGCTCCTCGGTCTACACCTCGGCCACCACCAGCCTCTACCGCAACGGCAAGAAGGTCGGCTCGAACGACGACCCGCTGTTCGGCGGTGAGGAGTTCAAGGTCCCGTCCGCGGACGCCTCCTACAAGCTGACCACCTCGGTCAAGCGCAGCGCCAAGGTCGCCGCCGCCTCCACGCGGATCGACGCGAGCTGGACCTTCCGTTCCAAGAAGACCACCGACTTCACGCAGCTGCCCGCCTCCACGGTCCGCTTCAACGCGACCACCGGCCTGGACAGCAAGGTGACGGCCGGCAAGAAGGTCACCGTCCCGGTCACCGTCGAGGGCTCCGCCAAGGGCAAGAACCTCAAGTCCCTGTCGGTGTACGTGTCGTACGACTACGGCAAGACCTGGAAGAAGAGCACGGTCAAGAAGGGCGGGATCACCTTCAAGAACCCGTCGAAGGGGAAGGCGATCTCCTTCCGCGCCAAGATCGCCGACAAGAAGGGCAACAAGTCGACGATCTCGATCTACAACGCGTACTACGGCAAGTAGTCCGTGAACGGACGGCCCGCCGGGAGCGCCGCTCCCCGGCGGGCCGTTCCGCGTCCGCCGTCGCGCGCCCGGCGCGCGGAAGGACCGGAACGGGTCCCGCCCGGCCTCAGGTCGACGTGGCGTCCGCCCCCGCCCGCCTGGCGTCCGTACCCCAGCTGCACAGCAGCCTCAGCGCCTCCGCCGACGGCGAATCCGGCTCCGCGAAGTACGTGACCAGCGACTGCCCGCTGTCGTCGCCGGCCGGACGGAACGACTCCCACAGCAGCGTCAGCTCACCGACCAGCGGATGCCGGACGCGCTTGACGCCGTGGCTCTTCTCCTTGACGTCGTGCGCCGCCCACAGCCTGCGGAACTCCTCGCTCTTCACGGAGAGCTCGCCGACCAGCGAGGACAGCTGCGGGTCGTCCGGGTGGAGCCCCGCGTCCATGCGGAGGTAGGCGACCATGTCGTACGCCTTCTGCTCCCACTCCACGAACAGCTCCCGGTGGTCCGGGTCCAGGAACACCAGCCGCGCCCAGTTCCGCTCCTGCGCCGGGATCTTCCCCCAGTCCCCGAAGACCGCCGCCGCCATCCGGTTCCAGGCGAGGATCTCCGAGCGCCGGCCCACCACGTACGCCGGGACCGCGTCCATCGACTCCAGCAGGTGCCGCAGCGCGGGACGGACCTGCCGGGCCCGGGGCGTCTGCTTGCGCTTCTGCCGCTTCGGCTTCGCCAGGTGCGTGAGGTGCGACCGCTCGGCGTCGGTGAGGCGCAGGGCGCGCGCGATCGAGTCCAGCACCTCCGCCGACACGTTCCGCCCGTTGCCCTGCTCCAGGCGCGTGTAGTACGCCACGGACACCCCGGCGAGCTGCGCCAGCTCCTCGCGGCGCAGGCCCGGCACCCGGCGGTGCCGTCCGAAGTCCGGCAGGCCCACGTCCTCCGGCTTCAGCCGGGCCCGCCGGGTGCGCAGGAACTCGCTGAGCTCCGCCCGCGGGTCGAGGCCGCCGCCCGCGGGGCCGGCCGGGTGGGTGTACTGCTCGTCCATGACTCCAGTATTCCCGGTCGTACGCACGACATCCTGTCCCCGCCAGTGGTACGCACGGCCAACGTAGGCACAGGGGTGGGCTGGGTGAATCCCGGACGGCGCCGCAGGCTGGTGGCCGTGCCCGGCCGGACGGAAGGGGGCCGGGCGCACGACCACACGAGGAGAACCCCGGTATGAGCACTGTCGCCGCGTACGCCGCCCCCGCCGCCAAGGCTCCGCTGGAGCGGACGACCATCGAGCGGCGCGAGGTGGGCGAGCACGACGTGTTGATCGACATCAAGTTCGCCGGCATCTGCCACTCCGACATCCACCAGGCCCGTGAGGGCTGGGGCGAGGCGATCTTCCCGATGGTCCCCGGCCACGAGATCGCCGGCGTGGTGTCCGAGGTGGGCCCCGGCGTCACCCGCTACCGGGTGGGCGACCGCGTCGGCGTCGGCTGCATGGTCGACTCCTGCCGCGAGTGCGACAACTGCAGGGCCGGCCGGGAGCAGTACTGCGCCGTCGGCATGGTCGGCACCTACAACGCCCTGGACAGGAACGGCGAGCCCACCTACGGCGGCTACGCGCAGTCGATCGTCGTCGACGAGAACTACGTCCTCCGCATCCCCGACGGGCTGGCCCTCGACGTCGCCGCGCCCCTGCTCTGCGCCGGCATCACCACCTACTCCCCGCTGAAGCGCTGGGGCGCCGGCCCGGGCAAGAAGGTCGCGATCCTCGGCATGGGCGGCCTCGGCCACCTGGGGGTCAAGATCGCGCACGCGCTGGGTGCCGAGGTGACGGTGCTGTCGCAGTCCCTGCGCAAGAAGGACGACGGCCTCAAGCTGGGGGCCGACCACTACCGGGCCACCAGCGACCCGAAGACCTTCGAGGAGCTGCGCGGCGCCTTCGACCTGATCGTGTCGACCGTGTCGGCCCCGCTGGACCTCGGCGCCTACCTGTCCCTGCTGAGGACGGAGGGCACACTGGCGAACGTGGGCGCCCCCGAGGAGCCGGTCGCTCTCAACCTCTTCTCGGTGATCGGCGGCGGCAAGACCCTCGCCGGGTCGATGATCGGCGGCATCGCCGAGACCCAGGAGATGCTGGACTTCTGCGCCGCGCACGGCATCGGCGCCGAGATCGAGCTGATCGGCGCGGCGGAGATCAACGAGGCGTACGAGCGCGTCCTGGACAGCGACGTCCGCTACCGCTTCGTCATCGACACGGCGACGATCTGACCCTCGCCGCCTTCCCGGCCGCCGACGCTCAGTGCGGCAGCGTCGCGGGGCTGCCGCCGTTCGCCTCGTAACCGGCCACCGCCAGGGCGCGGTAGACGGCGAACTCGGCGGCCGGGTCGGGGGAGAGGGTCCACGGCAGGGCGCCCACGTGGCCGTCGACGTGTACGAGCTGGCTCATGGCCTCCGCCCAGCGCTCGCCGCGGACCAGGAAGAAGACCAGCAGGTGCCGCACGTGCGCCGACATCGGGTCACCGGGGCGGGCCGAGTGCACCGCGTGCAGCGCGCCGTGGACCGCCCTGGTGACGGTCTCGCTCTGGTAGAAACCGGCGACCAGGTTCACCTCGGGCAGGTGCTCGAACACCGCGAAGAGCGGCAGGGCGGCGAGGAGGGAGCCCTGGGGCGCCCGCGCCGCCGCGGCCTCCGCGAACGCGTACGCCTCCTGACGCGAGCCGTGCCACTTCTCGCACCAGTAGTGCAGCGCGGCCAGGTGCGCCCCCATGTGGGCCGGGGCGCGGTCCAGGATCTTCAGCCAGACCTGCTCGAAGTCCTGCCGGGAGTAGCCCAGTCCACGGGCCACCGACAGTTCCACGAGGTACGGGACCGGGTCACCGGGGGCCAGCAGTGCGGCCTCGCCGCACGCCGTCCTCGCCTCCTCCATGATGATCCGGAACTCGTCCGTCCCGGGCGCCGCCGTGCGCCACGCCTGCTGCACCAGGAACTCGGCGTGCACCGCGGCTCCCCCCGCGTCCTTGGGCATCTCGGTCCGCCACACCCGCAGCCACTGCCCGCCGGGCGCCTCGCCCGCCCCGCCGGGCCGCTGCTGCAGCTCCAGCGAGGCCGCGCCGGCGAACGCCTGGACGCGCTGCCAGCGCGACTCGCCCTCCGCGCCCGTGCCGGCCAGCAGTTGCTGCGCCGCGCGGTAGTCCTGGGTGCGCTGCACCAGTTCCAGCACGTCGAGCAGGTCCTGGTCGGGGCCCGGCATGCGGATGTCCAGCTCCTCCTCGCGGGCGAAGCCGTAGTTCGCCGGGTCCGCCGCGTCCGGGTGGCCGGCGGGGACCTGCGTGATCGCCCCGCGCCTGCGCCGCAGATACGGCACCACCACGAAGCCGAGCATGACGAGCGCGATCAGGACCCAGAGAATCTCCATGTCACCAAGCGAACCAGACCGCGCCGACAATTGGCCAACCCGGTGCCGGGCCCTGGGGAAAACCCCCGGCGTCCGCCCGCGCCACCCGCCCCGCCCGCTCCGCGTCCCTCATCCGCCCCGCGGGCGCACTACCCTCGGTGCTCATGAGCGACAGGCACATCAGTCAGCACTTCGAGACGCTCGCGATCCACGCGGGCAACACCGCCGACCCCCTGACGGGCGCGGTCGTCCCGCCGATCTACCAGGTGTCCACCTACAAGCAGGACGGCGTCGGCGGACTGCGCGGCGGCTACGAGTACAGCCGCAGCGCCAATCCGACCAGGACCGCGCTGGAGGAGAACCTCGCCGCCCTGGAGGGCGGCCGCCGCGGCCTCGCGTTCGCGTCCGGACTGGCGGCCGAGGACTGCCTGTTGCGCACGCTGCTCAGCCCCGGAGACCACGTGGTGATCCCGAACGACGCGTACGGCGGCACGTTCCGGCTCTTCGCCAAGGTCGTCGCCCGGTGGGGCGTGGAGTGGTCGGTGGCCGACACCGGCGACCCGGCCGCCGTGCGGGCCGCCCTCACCCCGAAGACCAGGGCCGTCTGGGTGGAGACCCCCTCCAACCCGCTGCTCGGCGTCACCGACATCGCCGCCGTGGCCCAGGTCGCCCGGGACGCGGGCGTCCGGCTCGTCGTCGACAACACCTTCGCCACGCCGTACCTCCAGCAGCCGCTCTCGCTCGGCGCGGACGTCGTCGTGCACTCCCTGACCAAGTACATGGGCGGCCACTCGGACGTCGTCGGCGGCGCCCTGATCACCGGCGACGCGGAGCTGGGCGAGGAGCTCGCCTTCCACCAGAACGCGATGGGCGCGGTCGCCGGCCCCTTCGACTCCTGGCTGGTGCTGCGCGGCACCAAGACGCTCTCGGTCCGCATGGACCGGCACAGCGAGAACGCGACGAAGGTCGTCGACATGCTCAGCCGCCACCCGCGCGTGACGGGCGTCCTGTACCCGGGCCTGCCGGACCACCCCGGTCACGAGGTCGCCGCCAAGCAGATGCGGGCCTTCGGCGGGATGGTCTCCTTCCGCGTGGAGGGCGGCGAGGAGGCGGCCGTCGAGGTCTGCAACCGGGCCCGGGTGTTCACGCTCGGCGAGTCCCTGGGCGGCGTCGAGTCGCTGATCGAGCACCCCGGGCGGATGACGCACGCGTCCGCGGCCGGCTCGGCGCTCGAGGTCCCCGCCGACCTGGTGCGTCTCTCCGTGGGCATCGAGAACGTCGACGACCTGCTCGAAGACCTCCAGCAGGCGCTCGGACGGTGACCGTCACCAGCCCGTGAGCGGTGGGGTCGTCTCCGACGGCGGTTCCACCCACGGGCGGGCCGTCAGCGCCCACACCGTGAAGGCCGCGGCCGCCGCCAGCGCCAGCAGCCACATCGCGCGGCGGGTGAGCGCCCGGCGGCGCAGGATGCGGGCCCCACGGCGCGCCGCCTCCGCGTGGAGCCCGGGAGGCAGGGACGGCGGCGGCTGCTCCAGCATCCGCCGCACGGCCGCCTCGCGTTTCATCCGGTTCACGACGGCACCGCCTCGGCGCCGCCCACCGCGGGCGCCGGCCTCGGCGGCGGGCGCAGTACGGCGGTCGTCGCGCGGGTGAGGACGGCGCGCACGCGTTCCGCGGGCAGGCCGAGCAGCGCTGCCGTCTGTTCCTCGGCGACCCCCTCGTGGAGCCGCAGTACCAGGACCAGGCGTTCCTGCGGGGTGAGCCGGGCCAGTGGGCCTCCGAGGAGGGCGCGGGAGCGGGGGCGCAGCAGTGCGCCGCGCCGGCGCCAGGCGCCGTTCGCGAAGCGGGTCGCCAGGTACTGGCGGGTGTGGGCGTAGGGGTCCCCGCCGTGCAGCCGGTCCCAGCTCGCGTACGTGTGGGCCAGGGCCAGGGTCAGCAGGTGCCGCGCGTGCGGATTGTCGTCGGGGGTCTCGGCGGTGAGCAGCGTCGCGGTGCGCAGCAGCCGGGTGCCCGCGCCCGCGACGTAGACCTCGAACTCGCGGGCGCGGAGGCCGTCCTGGGACGTGTGCCGTGGGTGCAACCGCGCCTCCCGTCGCCCGTGAGAGCCTTCGGCTCTCATATCAGGCCAGGGGGCGTCCCCCGGTCAAGAGACGTGCACGTGCGGACGGACCCCGGTTTCCCGCCCCGGCCCCCGCTCCCCCGCACGCCGGAGGAACCGGTCCCACCGGGCGGGGCCGCACCGGCCCGCCCGGGGACGGAGGTCAGGAGGCCGGCTCGCCCTCCGAGGTCCCCTGCGCGGACATCCGCGCGGACAGCGCGCCGTTGAAGCGTGACAGGAGCGCGCAGAACGCCTCGCGCTCCCCCGGGTCCCAGTCCTGGGTCAGCTCGGCCATCAACTGGCGGCGTGAGGAGCGCACTTCCTCCAGGCGGGACTGTCCGCGCGGGGACAGCTGGAGCACCACCGCGCGTCCGTCCTCGGGGTGCGAGGTCCGCTTGACCAGGCCGGTCTCCACGAGCGGGGCGACCTGCCGGGTGACCGTCGAGGAGTCGATGCCCATGCTCGCGGCGAGCGCCTTGACGCCCATGGGGCCTTCCTTGGCGAGGCGGTTGAGCAGCAGGTACGCGGCACGGTCCATCGAGTTGCGCACCTGGCCGACTCCGCCGAGCCGCGTCTGTTCGGCACGGCGGGCGAACAACGCCACCTCGTGCTGCAGCGTGTCGAGGAGACCCGGGTCGCCGACGGCCGTCGGGTCCGTCCTCATGTCCATCGACATATCAGGTGGTGTGGGCATGGCCGGGGGCTCACTTCGTGGAGGGCTGCTAATTGGGGGACAGGGTACGCGGCCGGACGGCGGCCCGTACCGGCGCTGCGCAAAGCCGAGTCCGCGGGTTGGTCACACCGGTCGGCGCGGTCGGCGAACTGCGATGCTGGAGTCATGAGTCACAGCACGGCCGAATCCCTGCGGACCGTCACCCTCGACGACGTGCGCGGCGCCCGGAGGATGCTGTCGGGCGTGGCCCGGACGACCGCGCTGGAGGGCAGCAGGCACCTGTCCCGGCGGGTGGGCGCGCCGGTGCACCTGAAGTGCGAGAACCTGCAGCGGACGGGGTCGTTCAAGCTGCGCGGCGCGTACGTCCGGATCGCCGGGCTGCTGCCCGAGGAGCGGGCCGCCGGCGTCGTCGCGGCGAGCGCCGGCAACCACGCGCAGGGCGTCGCGCTGGCGTCGTCGCTGCTCGGGGTGCGGTCCACGGTGTTCATGCCGAGGGGCGCCCCGCTGCCGAAGATCAGCGCGACCCGGGAGTACGGCGCCGAGGTGCGCCTGCACGGGCAGGTGGTCGACGAGACGCTGGCCGCGGCGACGGAGTACGCGCACCGGACGGGCGCGGTCTTCATCCACCCCTTCGACCACCCGGACGTCATCGCGGGCCAGGGCACGGTGGGTCTGGAGATCCTGGAGCAGTGCCCCGAGGTGCGCACGATCGTCGTCGGGGTCGGCGGGGGCGGGCTGGCGGCCGGGATCGCGGTCGCGGTGAAGGCGACGCGGCCCGATGTGCGGATCGTCGGCGTGCAGGCGGCGGGCGCGGCGGCGTACCCGCCCTCGCTCGCGGCCGGGCGTCCGGTGTCGGTGCGCGACCCGGCGACGATGGCCGACGGGATCAGGGTGGGGCGGCCCGGCGACGTGCCGTTCGGGATCGTCGGCGAGCTGGTGGACGAGGTGTGCACGGTCACCGAGGACGAGCTGTCGGCCGCGCTGCTGCTGTGCCTGGAGCGGGCCAAGCTGGTCGTCGAGCCGGCCGGGGCGAGCCCCGTCGCGGCGCTGCTGAGCCGGCCCGGCGCCTTCGAGGGGCCGGTCGTCGCGGTGCTGTCCGGCGGCAACGTGGATCCGGTGCTGATGGAGCGGGTGTTGCGGCACGGCATGGCGGCGCAGGGCCGCTACCTGGCCGTACGGCTGCGCCTGACGGACCGGCCGGGCGCGCTCGCGTCGCTCCTGGGCGCGTTGTCGGCGGCCGACGCCAACGTCCTCGACGTGCGTCACGTACGGACCGACCCGCGGCTCGGGCTCACCGAGGCGGAGGTCGAGCTGCACCTGGAGACCAAGGGACCGGCGCACTGCGCGGAGGTCGACCGGGCCCTGCGCGAGGCCGGTCACACGGTCATCGGCTGACGCGCGGCGGGGTCGTCACTCCTTCGGGCCATCCCGTTGTGACACGCGATACATCGCGTTATGGTGTGTCTCGTGGCCGGAGGTGGTCCGCCGTGTGCCCCGCCGCCCCCGCCCGGCGGAAAACCTCAGCGCGCCGCCGCGCGCAAACCTAGGCTTTCCGGAGGATCACGACGACGTGGAGACTCATATGCCAGGCGCCATCTATGCCGAGGGCTTAGTGAAGACCTTCGGGAACGTACGGGCGTTGGACGGCGTCGACCTCGATGTCCCCGAGGGCACCGTCCTGGGCCTGCTCGGGCCGAACGGCGCGGGCAAGACCACCACCGTCCGCTGCCTGACCACCCTGCTGCGGCCCGACAGCGGCAGGGCGGTCGTGGCCGGCCTCGACGTGCTGGGACAACCCGACGCCGTACGCCGCTCCATCGGCCTGTCCGGCCAGTTCGCCGCCGTCGACGAGTACCTGACCGGCCGCGAGAACCTGCAGATGGTCGGACAGCTCTACCAGATGAAGGCGAAGGCGGCGAAGGCCCGCGCGGACGAACTGCTGGAGCAGTTCCACCTCGCGGACGCCGCCGACCGCATCGCGAAGACCTACTCCGGGGGCATGCGCCGCCGGCTCGACCTCGCCGCCGCCCTGGTCGTCTCACCGCCCGTGATGTTCATGGACGAGCCGACGACCGGACTCGACCCGCGCAACCGCCAGCAGCTGTGGGAGGTGATCAAGCAGCTCGTCTCCGGCGGCACGACACTGCTGCTCACCACCCAGTACCTGGAGGAGGCCGACCACCTGGCCCACGACATCGCGGTCGTCGACCACGGCCGGGTCATCGCCCAGGGCACCTCCGACCAGCTCAAGGCCCGCACCGGCGGCGAGCGCGTCGAGGTCGTGGTGCACGACCGCGAGCACGTCCGGACCGCTTCGGCCCTCCTCGACAAGTACAGCCTGCGCGGCGCCGGCCGGGGCGACACCACGGTCGAGGAGCACATGCGCAAGATCACCACACCGGTCTCCGGCGGCGCGAAACTCCTCGCCGAGATCATCCGCGACCTCGACACCGACGGCATCGAGATCGACGACATCGGTCTGCGCCGCCCCACCCTCGACGACGTCTTCCTCTCCCTCACCGGCCGTGTCGCGGAGGCCGGGGCCGAGGGCGAGGACACCGAGGAGACCGCGAAATGAGCGCCGTCACCGACGCCGTACGGGGCACGGCCCCCGGCAACCCCATCGGCCGGTCGATCCGGGACTCCCTGGTCGTCGCCCGACGCAACCTGATCCGCATGGCCCGGATCCCCGAAGTGGTGATCTTCGGCCTCATCCAGCCCATCATGTTCGTGGTGCTGTTCTCGTACGTGTTCGGCGGCTCCATGGACATCGGCGGCAGTACGAGTCCGCAGGTCTACCGCGAGTTCCTGATGGCCGGCATCTTCGCGCAGACCGTCACCTTCGCCACCGCCGGAGCGGGTGCGGGCATCGCCGAGGACATGCACAAGGGACTCGTCGACCGCTTCCGCTCGCTTCCCATGGCGCGCGGCGCGGTGCTCACCGGCCGCACCCTCGCCGACATGGTGCAGACGGCGCTCACCCTGCTCGTGCTCGCCGTCGTCGCCCTCCTGGTCGGCTGGCGCACCCACACCAGCGCCGGCGAGGTGCTCGGCGCGTTCGGCCTGCTCCTGCTGGCGGGATACGCGTTCACCTGGATCGGCGCGCTCATCGGTCTGTCGGTGCGCACCCCGGAGGCGGCCACCTCCGGCGGACTGGTCTGGCTCTTCCCGGTGACCTTCGTGTCCAACGCGTTCGTGGACCCCGGCAACATGACGCCCTGGCTGCGCCACATCGCCGACTGGAACCCGTTCAGCGCCACCGTGCAGGCCTGCCGCGAGCTCTTCGGCAACCCGGGGGTCTCCACCTCGGAGGCCTGGCCCATGCAGCACCCGGTGTGGGCGTCGCTGATCTACTCGGTCCTGATCATCGCGCTCTTCCGGACGCTCGCCGTGCGCAAGTACCGCTCGGCGGCGGTATGACGAAGCCCCCGGCACCGCACGGGGTGCCGGGGGCCCGCCGGGGACTCGCGGGGCAGGTCAGCCGCTGTACGGCTTGGCCTCCAGGATCTTCACCGAGGCCTTCTTGCCGTTCGGCAGCTCGTACTCCGCGTCCTCGCCGACCTTGTGGCCGATGACGCCCGAGCCCAGCGGGGACTGCGGCGAGTAGGTCTCGATCTCACTGCTCGCGTACTCGCGGGAGGCGAGCAGGAAGGTCAGCGTGTCGTCCTCGTCGCCGTCGAAGGCGATCGTGACGACCATGCCGGGCGCCACGGCACCGTCGGCCGCCGGGGCCTCGCCGACCTTGGCGTTCTCGAGGAGCTGGGTGAGCTGGCGCACACGGAGCTCCTGCTTGCCCTGCTCCTCCTTGGCCGCGTGGTACCCGCCGTTCTCCCGCAGGTCGCCCTCCTCGCGCGCGGCGGCGATCTTGGCGGCGATCTCCGTGCGCGCGGGACCAGTAAGGTACTCAAGCTCGTCCTTGAGCTTGTTGTACGCCTCCTGGGTCAGCCAGGTGACGTTCTCGCTGGTCTGGGTCACAGGTGCTCCTCGTAGGTACTGGGAAATACAAAGCATCGCCCTACCCGGAAGGATGTTCCTCCGGGCACGGGCGAAACCACGAGCCTAACAATTGACTGCCCGCAGGGGGAGGACATAAGCCACCAGACTCATGTCAGCGCAGGTCAGTGGTGAGGTATTCCCGTGTCGTCAGCCCGCGTGGCAGCCGACGAGCTCGGCGGTGGTGCCCGGGGAGGTGGTGCGCAGGGTGACGACCTCGTCGACGCGCGTGGCGTCCTCGTCGAAGCGGAAGTCGGCGCGGCCCACCTCGGCGCCGTCCTCGGCCTGGGAGCGGACCGTGCAGTAGCCGGCGACCCCCGCGTCCTTGTGCACCTCCAGGTGCACCTTCACGGAGTCGTCGGAGACGTCGAAGCCGATCACCTCGGCGCTGATCTCGTTCTGGGCCACGTAGTGGTAGCCGAACCAGCCGATCAGTCCGAGCATCAGCACCGACAGCACGGCGCCGACGACCTTGAGGGTGCGGTCGGCACGCTGGTCCGAGGAGCGGCCGTAACGGCCCTCGGGCAGCCGCGTGCTCGGCGTACTCATGATCGTCTCCTCGGCAGGAGGGGACCGGTGTCCCCTGGCGGCCCCGGAGCGGAAAACCCCGGAATTATTCGTCCCCCGATTCGGTCACTATAGAAGCCTGCGACCGCGCCGCCGCACCGAGGGCGCCTACCGACTTGAGGATTGAGTCTTGACTGACCAGCTGCGACTGATGGCCGTGCACGCCCACCCCGACGACGAGTCGAGCAAGGGCGCGGCCACCATGGCGAAGTACGTGTCCGAGGGGGTGGACGTGCTGGTGGTGACCTGCACGGGCGGGGAGCGCGGCTCCATCCTCAACCCGAAGCTGCAGGGCGACGCGTACCTCGAGGAGCACATCCACGAGGTGCGCAGGAAGGAGATGGACGAGGCCCGGGAGATCCTGGGGGTGAAGCAGGAGTGGCTCGGCTTCGTCGACTCCGGGCTGCCCGAGGGCGACCCGCTGCCGCCGCTGCCGGAGGGCTGCTTCGCCCTGGAGGACGTCGACAAGGCCGCCGGTGAGCTGGTGCGCAGGATCCGCGCCTTCCGTCCCCAGGTGATCACCACCTACGACGAGAACGGCGGCTACCCGCACCCCGACCACATCATGACCCACAAGATCACGATGGTGGCGTTCGAGGGCGCGGCGGACACCGCGAAGTACCCGGAGGGCGAGTACGGCCCGGCGTACCAGCCGCTGAAGCTCTACTACAACCAGGGATTCAACCGCCCCCGCACCGAGGCGCTGCACCACGCGATGCTGGACCGCGGCATGGAGTCGCCGTACGGGGACTGGCTGAAGCGCTGGAGCGAGTCCGAGCGCAAGGAGCGCACGCTCACCACGCACGTGCCGTGCGCCGACTTCTTCGAGATCCGCGACAAGGCGCTGATCGCGCACGCGACGCAGATCGATCCCGACGGGGGCTGGTTCCGGGTGCCGATGGACCTCCAGAAGGAGGTCTGGCCCACCGAGGAGTACGAGCTGGCGAAGTCGCTCGTCGATACCTCCCTCCCCGAGGACGACCTCTTCGCGGGCATCCGGGACAATGCCTGACATGAGCGCAAGCGCAAGCCTGGCAATGACCCACCTGGTGCCCCTGGCCAAGGAGCTCGACGAGGACAAGGTGACCCCCGGTGTTCTCGGGTTCATCGTGTTCGCGGTGATGGCTCTGGCGGTGTGGGCCCTGATGAAGTCCATGAACCGCCACATGGGCCGCGTGGACTTCCCGGAGGAGTCCGAGGGGTCCGGGGCCGAGAAGGCGGAGGCGACGGCCGTCGCCGAGAAGCGGGGCTGAGTCCGCCGTCGACCGCGGGCAGTCCTGCCTCCTCCCCGTGCCTTCGAGGGCCTGGGAGGCACCCCGTGGGCGCCGGGCCGCGCGGACGCCCCGGCCCGCGGTGGCGCCGGGTGCCGGCCGCGGGTGGACGCCACCGGGCGGTGACCAGTGCGGCCACGCCTTCTCGCCCACCGGCACCCCCATCACCTCGCGGGCGTGGCGGCCCGGGACCACGCCCGGGTGCCAGGTCTGCCGGCCCGCCTCCAGAGTGACGCCCCGTTCCAGGAGGAGCTGGTAGGCCTCCACGCAGTCGGCGAGCCTCCCGTCGCGCAGGGCGTGGCCGCCCGGCCCAGCTGGGACAGCTCCTCCTGCGCCACCGCCGTGCCGGCCTCCGTGCCGCCCGGCGCCGGGGGAGGGCGGGCGGCGGCCGCGCCGTCCTGCGCCTGTTCCCGGTGCGTCGGGCAGGATGGACGTATGGCGAACCGACTTGCGCAGGCCACGTCCCCCTACCTCCTCCAGCACGCCGACAACCCCGTCGACTGGTGGGCCTGGTCCGAGGAGGCCTTCGCCGAGGCGCGGCGGCGCGATGTGCCGGTGCTGCTGAGCGTCGGCTACTCGAGCTGCCACTGGTGCCACGTCATGGCGCACGAGTCCTTCGAGGACCCGGCCACCGCCGAGGAGATGAACGCGCACTTCGTCAGCGTCAAGGTGGACCGCGAGGAGCGCCCGGACGTCGACGCCGTCTACATGGAGGCGGTGCAGGCGGCGACCGGGCAGGGCGGCTGGCCCATGACCGTGTTCCTCACCCCGGACGCCGAGCCGTTCTACTTCGGCACGTACTTCCCGCCCGCCCCCCGGCACGGCATGCCGTCGTTCCGGCAGGTGCTCCAGGGCGTCCGCCAGGCGTGGGACGAGCGGCGGGGCGAGGTCGACGAGGTGGCGGGGAAGATCGCCCGGGACCTGGCCGGCCGGGAGATGTCCTACGGCGACGACCGGGTGCCCGGCGAGCAGGAGCTCGCGCAGGCGCTGCTCGGGCTGACGCGCGAGTACGACCCGCAGCGCGGCGGGTTCGGCGGGGCGCCGAAGTTCCCGCCGTCCATGGTGATCGAGTTCCTGCTGCGCCACCACGCCCGCACCGGTGCCGAGGGCGCGCTGCAGATGGCGCGGGACACCTGCGAGCGGATGGCCCGCGGCGGGATCTACGACCAGCTCGGCGGCGGCTTCGCCCGGTACTCCGTGGACCGGGACTGGGTGGTGCCGCACTTCGAGAAGATGCTCTACGACAACGCGCTGCTGTGCCGGGTCTACGCCCACCTGTGGCGGGCCACCGGCTCGGAGCTCGCCCGCCGGGTCGCGCTGGAGACCGCCGACTTCATGGTCCGCGAACTGCGCACCCCCGAAGGGGGGTTCGCGTCCGCGCTGGACGCCGACAGCGAAGAGGTGGTGTCGCCCGAAGGAAGTCCTCAGGAGGGCGACGGCGGGCGACGGGAGGGCGGCACGGGCCGGCACGTCGAGGGCGCGTACTACGTGTGGACGCCCGCGCAGCTGCGCGAGGTCCTCGGGGACGACGACGCGGAACTCGCCGCGCGGTACTTCGGGGTGACCGTGGAGGGCACCTTCGAGGAAGGCGCCTCGGTGCTGCAACTTCCGCAGCGGGACGAGGTGTTCGACGCCGGGCGGATCGCCGGCATCAGGGAGCGGCTGCTTGCGGCGCGCTCCGCCCGGCCCGCCCCCGGCCGGGACGACAAGGTGGTCGCCGCCTGGAACGGCCTGGCGATCGCCGCGCTCGCCGAGACCGGCGCCTACTTCGACCGGCCGGACCTGACGGAGGCCGCCGTCACCGCCGGCGACCTGCTGGTCCGGCTGCACCTGGACGACCGGGCCCGGATCGCCCGCACCAGCAGGGACGGCCGGGCCGGCGCCAACGCGGGGGTGCTGGAGGACTACGCCGACGTCGCCGAGGGCTTCCTGGCACTCGCCTCGGTGACCGGGGAGGGCGTCTGGCTGGAGTTCGCCGGACTGCTGCTCGACCACGTCCTGACCCGCTTCACCGACCCCGGCACGGGCACCCTGTACGACACGGCGTCCGACGCGGAGCGGCTGATCAGGCGCCCGCAGGACCCGACCGACAACGCCGCCCCGTCCGGCTGGACCGCCGCCGCGGGCGCCCTGCTCGGCTATGCCGCGCACACCGGCTCCGCGTCCCACCGCACCGCCGCCGAACGGGCGCTGGGCGTGGTGAAGACGCTCGGCCCGCGGGTCCCGCGGTTCATCGGGTGGGGGCTGGCGGTCGCCGAGGCCGCACTGGACGGTCCGCGGGAGGTCGCGGTGGTCGGTCCGGCGCTCGACGACCCGGCCACGGCCGCCCTGCACCGCACGGCGCTCCTGGGCGCCGCGCCCGGCGCGGTGGTCGCCGCCGGGACTCCGGGGAGCGACGAGTTCCCGCTGCTCGCCGACCGCCCGCTGGTCCGGGACGAACCGGCCGCCTACGTCTGCCGCAACTTCACCTGCGACGCGCCGACGACCGATCCCGACCGGTTGCGCGTGGCACTGGGCGGCTGAACCGGCGGCCGTGTCCGCGGCCGGCCGCGACGGGCCCGCGGTTCCCCGCGGCCCTCGGGGTCAGCGGCGCTGCGAGCGCAGCGCCAGCGCGTGCTCCACGATGGCCTCCAGCTGCTCGTGGTGCGCGCCCTTCCAGTACGCCCGCCCGCACGCACCGCACTGTGCGAACACGTCGTACGTGCGGTGGGTGCCGCCCTTCAACTGGTCGGCGACCTCCTCCTTGGTGGCCCGGCGCAGCAGCCCGTTGCAGGCGGTGCAGCGGGTCCACGGCCGTAGCTCGGGATCGAACCGGTCGATCACGTACCGGAGTTGTTCTTCCGGCCGGGTGCTGTACACGAACGCGCCGGCCCACAGCTCCCGCCGCCGCAGCAGCCCCCGGTCACGGCTGAGCATGACCCGCCGCTCCGCCGCCGACCGCGCGGCCAGCGCCGGATCGCCGATGTCCGTCGACTCGTACGCCGTGTCCACGCCCAGCAGCCGCAGGCGGCGCGCCAGCGTGCCCAGGTGCACGTCGAGCAGGAAGCGCAGGGGTGCGCCCGGTACCCGCTGGGGGTGGGAGACCGCGCGCACGGTCACCGACTCGCCGGCGGAGGGCACGTGGCCGGCGGGCACCTCGCGGCCGTCCACGAACAGCGCGCCGACCTCGGTCAGCGGGACTCCGAGGGACTCGACGACGTGGCCGAGGCTGGAGACGCCGTCGGTGGCGGTCTTCGTGGCGCCCGTGGGCCGTGCCCGGGGGACGAAGAGGAGCAGCTCGGGGGCGAACTCGACGTGGATCTCGGGACCGTTCACCCGGCCAGGATGCCATGGCGCGGGGGGACGGCCTCAGGGTTTCCCGGTGGCGGACAGACCGTGCTCGAGGACGTCCAGGGCGCGGTCGACCAGGTCGGCCAGGTCGTCGCGGTGGCCGTGCTCGGCCCAGTACCGGGAGGTCTCCATCAGGCCGCCGGTCAGCGACATCGACAGGACCCGGATCTCCAGGCCGTCGGGGTCGAGGCCGGTGCGCCCGGCGATGGCCCGGGCGAGCGTGCGGCCGGTGACCGACATGCCCTCCAGCATCCGCGAGCGCACCGCGGGGACGTCGGCCAGCAGCCGCGTCCGCAGCCGGGTCACCTCGCGCTCCTCGCCGGCCCCGAGCTCGACGGCCCTGCGCATGACGTGCCGCAGGGAGACCGCCCAGGGTTCGTCGGCGGGCCGGGCCGAGAACTCCTCCACGAGGATCGCGTCGTACTCGTCCGTGAGGACGATGTCCTCCTTGGTCGGGAAGTAGCGGAAGACGGTCGACGGCGACACCTCGGCGCGGTCGGCGATCTGCTCGATCGTCGTGGCGTCGTACCCCTGCTCCCGGACCAGACCGTAGGCCGCGGCGCGGATCGCCTCGCGGGTCTTGATCTTCTTCCGTTCCCGCAGGCTCAGCTGCGGGCGGTCGGCGGGGGAGAGGGGGGAGCGTGCGGACGTCATACGGATCATTGTCGGGCATCCGCCGGAGGCGGGGCCACGGCCGGTGCGGTGCCCGCGCCCGCCGCCGGGGCGGGGCGTCGGCGCCGCGAGGGCGACGGTGTACGCGCCCGCCGTCCTGCCGCTCGCCGGTGGTGGCGCCGAGCTCCCCGGCCGCCGTCGGCAGCGCGGGGCTGGGGGCCGTCAGGTCGAAGCCGGGCACCGACGTGCCCGCGACCGGTGCGCCGGGGCCCGCCGGCGGCGGGGGTCGGGGCGCACGGGGGAGGGGCCCCCCCCCCCGGGGCCGGGGCCGCTCAGAGGTCGAACTCGTGCGGCGGCAGGTCGAGGGCGTAGCACGCCTCGCGGACCACGGCCCGCTCGTCCTTGTCGAAGTCTCCGTCGGCGCCGCCGATGACGATGCCGATCTGGACGACCGCCCGCGCCTCGGCGGGCTTCTTCTTCGCCTTGGCGATCTCCTGCAGGACGCTCACCCTGCCGAAGGCGAAGTCGGCGGTCAGCTTGCCGATGTTCTCCTCGAAACGGCGGCGCAGGTCGTCGGCGGGGAAGTTCTGCAGCACCTCGTTGGTGGCGATGAGCTGGGCCACGCGCTGCCGCTCGGACGGGTCGACCGTGCCGTCGGCGGCCGCCACCAGGGCGCACATCGCCATGCTCGCGTCGCGGAAGGCGCCGCTCCTCAGATCGTTCTTCTTCGCCATGAGCTGGGTCTGCATCGTCGACGCGGACTCCTTGAGGCGGTCCCACAGGGCCATGAGCACTCCGTACGTGTCGGGAGGCGTCCGGGCGCGAGTGCCCCGGACGCCATTACTTCTACAGTAGTGTAGAAATTACTCCTCCTCGCCCTCGAAGAAGTCCCCGACCTCGTCCACGACCTCCGCCGCGACCATGCCCCCGACCACGCCGACCGCCAGTCCGGCGGCGCCCGCGGCGATCGCGGTCCCCACGCCGGGGCCGGACCGGTGGTGATCGTCGTGGGAGCCGTACGGAGCGTGGGCGTGACCGTACGGGGCGTGGGACGCCCGGCGTTCGACCAGCTCCCGCATCCAGCCGTCGACCTCGGCGGTCCAGTCGCGGCTGTCGTGGTGGCCGACGGTGAACCTGGCCAGCGCGTCGTGGCCGCCGGAGAGGAGGCCGCCGCGCTTGTCGGCCTCCAGGACGACCTCCATGCCGCCCGGACCGGCCAGGAAGGTCACCTCGACCTCGTTCACCCGGTCCGCGTACTGCGGCGACGGGACGATCTCGATCTCCTGGTAGAAGGGCAGCCGCTGCCCCGTGCCGCCGATGCGGCCGTACTCCAGGTCGGCCGACCGGAAGGCGAAGCCGAGCGCGCCGAACGCCTCCAGGACCGCCTCCTGGGCGGGCAGTGGCGCGACGGTCAGCGGGTCCAGGTCCCCCTTGTCCCGCGCCCCCGCCACCGACAGTTCGGTGCGCACGCCGAGCACGACGCCCAGCGGCTGTCCGTACAGCTCGGTGACCGGGGTCTCCCAGGGCAGCGTCACGCTGAACGGCACGCTCCGCTCCTCGCCCTCCGCGAGCCGGAAGCCGCCGCCGACGGTGAACCGGTCGAAGGCGACGACGCCCTCCCGTTCGCCCTCCTCGTGCTCGGCCTCGACCCGTGCCACCAGCTCCAGGGTGATGCCCTCGATGTCGAAACCGGCCTGACCGCCCTTGAGGTGGACCTGGCCGGTGAGCGCGCCGCCGGGCCGGACCGGACCGGGGTCGAGCACCGTGTCGACGGTGGGGCCGCCCACGCCGAGCGAGCCGAGCAGTCGTTTGAACACCATGGTGGCGTCCACTCCTTCAACGTGCGTGTGATCCATGGGGGGCGCGTGCCGCGCACACGGCGGCACGCGCTATAACTTCTACAAACGAGTAGAAGCATAGGGGATCGATCGGGGGCACTTTGCGTCTCCTTTACAGTTGGTGCGGAGCCAGGACATCCTGCTTCCACACATGTCGTCCCCCGCGTCCGAGAAGGAGCGACGGTCTCCCGATGGGTGATCCTCCCGGTGGCAGCCGCGCCACCTCCCGCCGTCCGGCCACCGAGGGAGCGGGGGTGGCGCGGTGACCGAG
This sequence comes from Streptomyces sp. NPDC126497, assembly GCF_040302425.1. Taxonomy (NCBI): domain Bacteria; kingdom Bacillati; phylum Actinomycetota; class Actinomycetes; order Kitasatosporales; family Streptomycetaceae; genus Streptomyces; species Streptomyces sp. NPDC126497. The sequence continues at coordinate 8,960 of NZ_JBEORT010000056.1, read as the reverse complement.
CTCCTGCTGCTCCTGCTCGCCCTGCTGCTGACCCTGGCGTGCGCGGTGTTCGTCGCGGCCGAGTTCTCCCTGACCACCGTCGAGCGCGGTGACCTGGAGCGTGCCGCCGCGGCCGGCGAGCGCGGCGCCGAGGGCGCGCTGAACGCCGTACGGCAGCTGACGCTGCAGCTGTCCGGCGCCCAGCTCGGCATCACCGTCACCTCACTGGTGATCGGCATGCTGGCGGAGCCGTCCCTCGCGGCGCTGCTGCGCGGACCGCTGCGGGCGGCCGGCCTGGGCGACGCCGCCCCGACGGCGGCCACCGTGCTCGGCGTCCTGGTGTCCACGGTGGTGCTGATGGTCGTCGGCGAACTGGTGCCGAAGAACTGGGCGATCTCCCGGCCGGCCGCGGTCGCGAAGGTGGTGGCGGGCCCGCAGCGCGCCTTCACCGCCGCCTTCGGTCCGTTCATCGGCCATCTGAACGGCACCGCCAACCGTTTCGTACGGCGTTTCGGCCTGGAGCCCGCCGAGGAGCTGGCCTCCGCCCGCACCGCCGAGGAACTGGGCGCACTGGCCCGGCACTCGGCCGCAGAGGGCGCCCTGGAGGCGGACTCCGCCGAACTCTTCGTCCGCACCCTGCACCTGAGCGAGCTGACCGCGGAGAACGTGATGACCCCGCGGGTCGACGTCAAGGCGCTGGAGGCGCACGCCACCGCGGCCGACGCGGCCGCCCTCAGTCACGCCACCGGCCTGTCCCGCTTCCCGGTCTACCGCGACACCCTCGACGAGGTGGTCGGCACCGTCCACATCCGCGACGTGCTCGCCCTGGACCCGGAGAAGCGCGCCGGCACACCCGTCACCGGCCTGACCGCACCGCCCCTGCTGGTCCCCGACAGCCTCACCGCCGACCGGCTGCTGGAACGGATGCGCGCGCACCGCACCATGGCCGTGGTCATCGACGAGTACGGCGGCACGGCGGGCGTGGCCACCGTGGAGGACATCGTCGAGGAGGTCGTCGGCGAGGTCCGCGACGAGCACGACCCCCTGGAGGTCCCCGACCTGGTGTCCGCCCCGGCGACGGCGGACGGGCGCGCGGTCTGGGAGGCCGGCGGCAGCGTCCGCCCCGACCGGCTCGCGGACGTGGGGCTCACCGCGCCCGAGGGCCCCTACGAGACCGTGGCCGGACTGATCGCCACCCGCCTGGCCCGCATCCCCGTCCCGGGGGACGTGGTGGACCTCGACGGCTGGCGGCTCGAGGTGCTGGAGGTCGAGCACCACCGCGCCGACCGCATACGCATCACCGCACCGGTCACGGCGCGGCTCCCCCGGACCGGGGAGGCGGTCCGATGACCGTCCTGCAGCTCGCCGTCGGCGCCCTGACCCTGCTGACCAACGCGTTCTTCGTCGGCGCCGAGTTCGCCCTGATCTCGGTGCGCCGCAGCCAGATCGAACCCCGTGCCCGGGCGGGCGAGAAGCGCGCCCGGATGACGCTGTGGGCGCTGGAGCACCTGTCCGCGATGATGGCCACCGCCCAGCTCGGCATCACCGTCTCCTCCCTGGTGCTCGGCGCGGTCGCCGAACCCGCCGTCGCGCGTCTGCTGGAGCCCGCCTTCGAGGCGGTGCGCGTGCCGCACGGCCTGGTGCACCCGATCGCGTTCGTCATCGCCCTGACCCTCGCCACCTATCTGCACATGCTGATCGGCGAGATGGTGCCCAAGAACATCGCGCTCGCCGCGCCCGTGCCGAGCGCCCTGCTGCTGGGCCCGCCGCTGGCGGCGCTGACCCGGGCGCTGCGGCCGTTCGTCTTCGGCGTCAACGCCTTCGCCAACGTCCTGCTGCGGCTGTTGCGCGTCGAACCGAAGGACGAGGTCGACTCCGTCTTCACCGACGACCAGCTCGCCCGGATGGTCGTCGACTCCAGCGAGGCCGGGCTGCTCGGCCCCGCCGACGGGGAACGGCTGCGCGACGCGCTGGAGCTGGGCACCCGCCCGGTGGGCGAGATCCTGGTCCCCGCACCCCGGATGCGCACCGCCGCGCACACGATCACCCCCGCCGGACTGGAACGCCTCGCCGCCGAGGCGGGCTTCTCCCGCTTCCCGGTCACCGGCCCCGACGGCGCCGTCCTGGGCTACCTGCACGTCAAGGACACCCTCGGCGTCACCGACCGCGACCGGCCCTTCCCGCGCACCGCGCTGCACAAGGTCACCCGGGTGCGCATCGACACCCCGCTGGACGACACCCTCACCGCCCTGCGCGCCGAGGGCAGCCACCTGGCCGCCGTCGTGGGGGAGGGCGGCACCGTCCTCGGCTTCGTGACCATGGAGGACGTCCTGTCCGAACTGGTCGGACCGGCGGCCCCGGCCACCGCCTGACCCGCCCCGGCCGGGAACAACACGCCGGCCGCAATCGTTGGCACACCGCACACCCACCGAAGGAGCACGTCCTTGTCCGCCAGACCGACGGACCCCCCGGGGCACAGTCCCCGACCATCCCGCCAGGCACTTCCTGAGCTCGGCACGCGGCGGGATGGTGTTCGATGAGTGCCGCGAACGCCCTCCTGGGGCTGCTGGCCGTCTTCGTCCTGACCGCCGGCACCGGATACTTCGTCGCCCAGGAATTCGCCTACGTCTCCGCCGACCGCCTCGCCCTGGCCCGCGAGGCCGGGAACGGCGACCGCAGGGCCGCCCGCGCCCTGAAGGTGCTGGAGCGGCTGTCCTTCATGCTGTCGGGCGCCCAGCTCGGCATCACCGTGACCGGACTGGTCGTCGGCTTCATCGCCGAGCCGTCGGTCTCCGCGCTGCTGCGGCCCGCACTGTCCGGCATCGGCCTCCCCGGCGCCGCCGTGAGCGGCATCGCGGTCGTCCTGGCCTTCGTGCTGGCCACGGTCGTGCAGATGGTGCTCGGCGAGCTGGCCCCGAAGAACCTCGCCATCGCCGTGCCGGAACGGCTGGCGAAGGCGCTGGCCGGCTCCACGCTCGCCTACCTGAAGGTCGTCGGCCCCCTCGTGCACGTCTTCGACGCGGCGGCGAACAGGCTGCTGCGCCGGGTCGGCATCGAACCGGTGGAGGAGCTGCACCACGGCGCCACCCTGGAGGAGCTGGGCCACCTGATCGGCGAGTCCCACGAGCAGGGCGCGCTGCCCGAGGACACCGCCGCGCTGCTCGACCACGCCCTGGAGTTCTCCGACCGGACGCTGGACGAGGTGATGGTGCCCCGCGTGGACGCCGTCTTCGTCCGCGAGGACGCCACCGCCGCCGAAGCGGTCGGCCTGATCGCCGAGCACGGTCACTCCAACTACCCCGTCCTCGGCGACCACCCCGACGACGTCGGCGGCGTCCTCGGCGTGGCCGAGCTGATGCGCCTGCCCGCCGACCGCCTCACCGCCACCACGGCCGGCGCTCTCGCCCGGCGCCCCCTGCTGCTGCCGGACACCCTCCCGCTGCCCGACGCCGTGACCCAGATGCGCGAGCGCGGCGACGAGTTCGCGGTCGTCCTGGACGAGCACGGCGGCGTGGCCGGCATCGTCACCTACGAGGACATCGCCGAGGAACTCGTCGGCGACATCGCGGACGAGACCGACACCGTCACCGCCGTCGCCGTCGCGGACGGCGACGGCTGGCTGGTGGACGCCGGCCGCCGGCTGGACGAGGTGGCCGAGGCCACCGGCGTCGAACTGCCCGCGGAGGAGGACTACGACACCGTGGCCGGCCTGGTCGTCGACCGGCTCGGCCGCTTCCCCGCCGTCGGGGACCGGCTCACGGTCGAGCTGCCCGACGGCACCGCCGCCGTGGTCGACGTGCGCACCCTCGACCGGCACGTGCCCGACCGCGTGCGCGTCGAGCGGACGGTCCGCAGGACGGAGGAGCAGGTATGAGTTTCCCTACGGCGCTCTTCGTCACCGTGCTGCTGCTGATCGGCAGCGGATTCTTCGTGGCCGCCGAGTTCGCGCTGGTCGCCGCCAAGCGGCACCGCATGGAGAAGGCCGCGGCCGAAGGCCGGCGCGGCGCCGGGGCGGCCCTGGCGGGCATGCGTGAGCTGTCCCTGATGCTGGCCGGCGCCCAGCTGGGCATCACCGTGTGCACCCTGGGCCTGGGCTCGGTGTCCAAGCCCGCGATCTCCCACGAACTCGACCCGCTGCTGCGCGGGCTGGGCCTGCCGGGAGCGGTCAGCTACGGCGTCGCCTTCGCCGTCGCCATGATCGCGGTCGTGTTCCTGCACATGGTGGTCGGCGAGATGGCCCCCAAGTCGTGGGCCATCGCCCACCCGGAGCGGTCCGCGATGCTGCTGTCGCCGCCCTTCCGGGCCGTGGTGAAGGCCGTCCGGCCGCTGATCCGGCTGCTCAACGCGGTGAGCAACGCCCTGGTGCGGCTGTGCCGGGTCACCCCGCGCGACGAGCTGGCCCCCGTCCACGACCGGGAGCAGCTCGCCCACCTGGTGGCGGAGTCCGAGCGGCTCGGCCTGATCAGCGAGACGGACTCGGAGCTGCTGACGCGGTCGCTGACCGAGCCCCAGACCCCGGTGCGGGAGCTGCAGGTGCCGGCGGACGAGATCGTCTCGGTGGGCGGCGGCGCCGACGTCGACGAGATCCTGCGCGTCGCCGCGGCCCGCGACCGCACCCGGCTCCTGGTCCGCGAGCACGGCCTGGTCCTCGGCTCGGTGCACGCCCGGGACGCCCTGGTGGCGCGCGCCCGGGGGCGGGCGGCCGGCGCCCGCGCCCTGGCCCGTCCGGTGCCCGAGCTGACCGACGACGCCACGGTCGCCGACGCGATCGACCTGCTGCGCCGCCGCCGTGCCTCGCTGGCCGTGGTCCGCGACGGCTCCGGGCGGCTCACCGGCATGGTGAGCCTGGACGACCTGCTGGCCCGCTTCCTGCAGCCGCAGACGGCGTGACCGACGCCGCCGGGGACGCCCCGCCCACCGGCCCCGGCCGGGCGGGGGCGCCCCCGGGAGGCCCGGCCGAAGCGGTCACCGGGAGGCGAGGACGAGCGCGCCGTCGGCGCCGAGGACGACGTCCGCGCCGCTGATCCGCTCGAGCGTCTCCCGCAGCCAGATCCGCTCGTCCTCCGCGGCGGGTTCCAGCCGCATCCGCCGCGCCCGCAGCGGCACCATGCGCAGCCCGGACGGCCGCCCGCCGTCCGGGGCGACCGACAGCAGGCAGGCGAGCCGCAGGTCGTCGCGGTACTCCTCGTGTCCGGCGATGCCCTCGTAGTCGTCGACGAAGTCGCCGCAGCCGTACAGGACCAGCCGGCCCCGGTACGCCTCGACCGGGCGGGGGTGGTGCGAGGAGTGGCCGTGGACGACGTCGACGCCCCCGTCGACCAGCGCGTGGGCGAAGCCGACATGGCTCCGCGGGACGCGGTGGCCCCAGTTCGAGCCCCAGTGCACGGACACCACCGCGACGTCACCGGGACGCTTCACCCGCCGTACCCGCCGGAGGACCGCCTCCGCCGCGGCGGCCGAGGGTTCCGCGAGGTAGGCCACTCCGGACCGCTCCGCCGTCGCCGCCCAGTCCGGCGGGATGCCGCTCGACATCGCCCCCAGGGCGAACACCAGCACCCGGCCGCCGTCGACGGGGACCACCGCCGGCGCGTACGCCTCCTCGGCGTCCCGTCCCGCGCCCGCCGTCCGCAGGCCCGCGCCGTGCAGCACGTCCAGCGTCTCCCGGAGCCCCGGGCGCCCGAAGTCGAGCACGTGGTTGTTGGCCAGGACGCACACGTCGGGCCGTGCCACCGCCACGGCGGGCACGTTGGCCGGGCTCATCCGGTAGTGGACGGCCTTCCCCGGCGCGAACGCGTCGCTCCGCGTCACCGAGGTCTCCAGATTGACGATCCGCACGTCCGGGGCGGCCTCCGCCAGTACCTCCAGCGCCCGGCCCCACGGCCACGAGAACGGGACCGGCCGGGGGACCGGGCCGTTCACGGCCCGGGCCAGCTCCACGTAGCCGCGGGCGTCCCGGACGAAGTCCTCCCGCAGCGCGGGATCGCCCGGGTGCGGGAGGATCTGGTCGACCCCGCGCCCGAGCATCACGTCCCCGCACAGGAACAGCCTCACCGCCCCGGCGTCCACGCCTCCAGCGTAGGACTACGGCACGCCCAGTTCGAACAGGACGTAGCCCGCGTACGAGCCGGAGGCCAGGGCGGCCGTGCCCAGCACCGTGGCCAGCGAGGGCCGGCTCAGCCGGCGCATCGCCAGGGCGAGCGGCACGAACAGCGGGAACAGGGGGAGCAGGTAGCGGGAGACGTTGCCGAAGTACTGCTGGGTCGCCATCACCATCAGGTACGACAGCACCGTGTACACGACGAGGACGGCGGGCGGGCGCAGCCGTACCAGCAGCACCGTCAGCACCGGCACCAGCAGCACCACCCCGACCCCGATCAGGTCCTCCACGGGCATCGCGAACCGGTAGTCGAAGTGCCCGACGGGTACCGAGGTCAGCACGTCGAGGCTGTGCCGGCCCCAGTCGAACTTGTGGGCCCAGGCCCCGTCCTGGAGCTTGTTGTAGCCGCCCCAGTCGCCCATCCGGTAGCCGACCCAGCCCAGGTAGCCGGCCACGCCCAGCGGGGCGATCGCCACCGCGGCCAGCGGGCGGCGCACGCCCTCCTCGCGGCGCCACACCGCGAGCAGTCCGGCGACGGCGAGGGCGGCGACCAGGGTGACGGCGGTGGGCCGGGCGAGGCCGGCGGTGAAGGTCAGCACCCCGGCGGTGAGCCAGTGGCGGGTCATCACGGCGTAGCAGGCCCAGGCGGCCAGCGCCGTGTACACGGACTCGGAGTAGACCGCCCACTCCGCGCCGGAGCCGGGCCACACGGCCCACAGCCCGACGGCGACCAGACCGGCCCGGTACCCGCCGAGGCGGGCCGTGACGGCGTGGACGCCGAGCGCCGCGACGAAGGAGGAGAGGACCGACACGGTCATGCCGGCGCCGTACGGGCCGAGCCCGGTGACCTCCGAGACCAACCGCATCAGCGCCGGGTACAGCGGGAAGAACGCCGCCGAGTTGCCCTCCAGGGTGATCAGCCCGGTGGCGCCGGGAATGGGTTCCAGCGCCGGGTCGTAGCCGTGCAGGGCGATCTGCTGGTACCACCAGCCGTCCCAGCTGCCCAGGACGTCCCAGGTGTGGGCGCCGCCGCCGAAGCGCGGGTGCTTCTCGCGGAAGTCGCCGGCCGAGTCCAGCAGGTACATGAAGACGGCGAAGCCGACGAGCTTCAGCGCGCCGTACACCGCGAGGACGGGCCCGACCCGCGCGACGGCGCGGCGCAGCCGCTCGCGCGGGTCGGGGACGGCCGGCGGGGCGTCCTCGGCACGGGGCGCGGGGGAGGGGGCCGGACCGGCCTGACTGGTCGGAGCGGTGGTCATGAGGCGGAGGTCCCTGTCGTACGGCGGGGGCGCCGGCCGGGGAACACCCAGGCCCGCAGCAGGAGGAAGCGCAGCAGGGTCGCGGCGAGGTTGGCGGCGACCAGCGCCGGCAGCTCCACCCGGGGGCCGGCCCCGGGCGCCGTGCGGTGCAGCACGGCCAGCGAACCGCTGGTGAGGGCGAGGCCGACCAGGAACGCCGCCAGCCCCTTGAGCTGGTGGCGCAGCACCCCGGTCCGGCCCCGCACCCCGAAGGTGAGCCGCCGGTTCGCGGCGGTGTTGGCGACGGCGCTGACCAGCAGGGCGAGCGCGTTGGCCGCCTGGGCGCCCGCGGCGGGCCGGAGCACGCTGTACAGCAGCAGGTAGAACAGGGTGCTGGCGGCCCCGACGGCGGCGAAGCGGATCAGCTGCGGGACCAGGGCGGGCGGCAGTCCGGCGGCCTCGTCGAGCTCCTCGGGACGGCGCAGCGCGGCCGGCGGCAGCCGGCCACCGGCCAGCGCGCGGCCCAGCCGGGCCATGCCGCGCAGGTCCGCCAGCGCCGTGGACAGGATGTCGACCCGGCTGTCCGGGTCGTCGACCCAGTCCACCGGGACCTCGTGGATGCGCAGCCCGGCGCGTTCGGCGATCACCAGCAGTTCGGTGTCGAAGAACCACCCCCGGTCCTCGACCAGCGGCAGCAGCCGCTCGGCGACGTCCCGCCGCACGGCCTTGAAACCGCACTGGGCGTCGGAGAACCGCACCGCGAGGGCGCCGCGCAGCAGCCCGTTGTAGCAGCGGGAGATGATCTCCCGCTTCGGCCCGCGCACCACCCGGGAGCCGCGGGCCAGGCGGGTGCCGATCGCGATGTCCGAGTGCCCGGAGATCAGCGGCGCCACCAGCGGCAGCAGGGCCGCGAGATCGGTGGACAGGTCCACGTCCAGATAGGCGAGCACCGGCGCGGACGACCGGGACCAGGCGGTGTGCAGGGCCCGGCCGCGGCCCTTCTCGTCCAGCCGTATCCACTCCGTCCCCGGCAGCTCCCGGGCCAGTCGCTCGGCGATCGCCGGGGTGCGGTCCGTACTGGCGTTGTCGGCGACGGTGATCCGGAAGGTGTAGGGGAAGGTCTCCGCCAGGTGCGCGTGGAGCCGCCGGACGCAGGGCTCCAGGTCGTTCTCCTCGTTGTGCACGGGCACCACCACGTCCAGGACGGGTCCCGGGTGGTGCGCAGGCAGTGGCGCCCGGCGCGGCAGCGCCGTCTGTGCGGCGGACGCGGCGGACGAGCGGCGGCCGGCAGGTGCCGGGCGCCTCGCGGTTCTCATGAGGGGTTCACATTCTCCTTCCGGCGTACGGCATGACGGGCCCGGGTGCGGGCATGCCGGATGCGCCCGAGTGATGGTCGGGGACACGGCCCGGGACGGGGGCGTCCGCGGGCCGGCGGTCGGCGGCGCTAACCGCCGCGGGCCGGCTCCTCGCCGGCGGAGACGGAGGGCCCCCGCGCCGACGGCGTGGAGGTCGGGGGGGCCGGCGGCGCGGAGGAGGACGGCGGCGGCGCCGTCGTGGCACGCCCGGTCGCGCCCGGCGCGGCGGCCGCAGGGAGGGAGGCCGACGGGCCGCCGGACCCGGGGGCCGTGGAGCCGGCGCCCGTGGTC
>NZ_JBEORT010000055.1:0-46037 GCF_040302425.1 Streptomyces sp. NPDC126497 | reverse complement strand
TGGCGCGAGAGCGTGGTGTGACGGTGTTCATGGTGCTGCAGGCGGCGCTGGCGGTGACGTTGTCGCGGCTGGGTGCGGGTACGGACATCCCGAACCGAGGGTCCTGGCAGCAGACTGCTTCATGAAGTGCGTCCTCGCGTCGGAGTACGGGGGTGAGCGGTGCCGTGAACGTAGACACGGGACCCCTCCCGCCGCAAACACGGACGTACGGACGCAGAGCGGGGGGCCGTCGGCGTCCGGATCTCCCGAGGACGCCGCTGTCAGCTCCCCGCTGCCGGAGAACCGCTGGTGGAAGCCGTCTGGCGGAACAGCCATGCGGATTTCAGTTCGGCGTACCCGGGCTTGATGACGTCATTGATCATGGCCAGCCGTTCATCGAAAGGGATGAACGCCGACTTCATCGCATTGACGGAGAACCACTGCAGGTCGTCGAGCGTGTACCCGAAGGCCTCGACCAGGTGCTCGAACTCCCGGCTCATGCTGGTGTGGGACATCAGGCGGTTGTCGGTGTTCACCGTGGCCCGGAAGTGCAGCCGGCGCAGCAGGCCGATCGGATGCTCGGCGTACGAGGCGGCGGCCCCGGTCTGCAGGTTGGAGCTCGGGCACAGCTCCAGCGGGACGCGCTTGTCCCGGACGTAGGAGGCGAGCCGGCCGAGTTCCACCGTGCCGTCGTCGCGGACCCGGATGTCGTCGATGATCCGCACCCCGTGCCCGAGCCGGTCGGCGCCGCACCACTGCAGCGCCTGCCAGATGGACGGCAGCCCGAACGCCTCGCCGGCGTGGATGGTGAAGTGGTTGTTCTCCCGCTTCAGGTACTCGAAGGCGTCGAGGTGCCGGGTGGGCGGGTAACCGGCCTCGGCGCCCGCGATGTCGAAGCCGACGACGCCCAGGTCCCGGTAGCGGTTGGCGAGTTCGGCGATCTCCAGGGCGCGGGCGGCGTGCCGCATCGCGGTGAGCAGGGCGCCGACCCGGATGCGGTGGCCGTTCTCCCGCGCCTTCCGCTCCCCCTGCCGGAAGCCCTCGTCGACCGCCTCGACGACCTCCTCGAGGGTCAGCCCGCCCTCGAGGTGCTGCTCGGGCGCGTAGCGCACCTCGGCGTAGACGACACCGTCCTCGGCCAGGTCCTCGGCGCACTCGGCGGCGACCCGGACGAGGGCGTCGCGGGTCTGCATGACCCCGACGGTGTGCGAGAACGTCTCCAGGTACCGCTCCAGGGAGCCGGAGTCGGCGGCCTCCCTGAACCACAGGCCGAGCTTGTCGGGGTCGGTCTCGGGGAGCTGGAGGTACCCGCTCGCGCGGGCCAGGTCGACGACGGTGCCGGGGCGCAGGCCGCCGTCGAGGTGGTCGTGCAGCAGAACCTTGGGCGCCCGGCGGATCTGCTCCGTCGTCGGGGTGTTCGCGGTGGTCTGGCTCGTCATTTCCGCACTCTAACTCCTACGCGCGTAGATCACATGGTGGACACAGGGGCCGATATCCAACGGTGACCGCACGGCCGGGTGGAGTACACCCGTACTTCTGAGAATGTTCTGCCATGGCACAGGAAGCGACGCCGGTGCGCACGGCCCGGCTGGGGAGGACGCTCGGCCCGGAGCCGGGGGCGGTGAGCGGAGTGGTGCTGCTGCTCCCCGGCGGCGAGGAGGTGTCCGCCCGCAGACCGTCCGCCGTCATGGCGGCCGCCTCCGTACGCGCCGTGGGGCGCCGCCTCGCCCGCGCGGGCCGGGACGAGAGCCTCGCCGTCCACGTCGTCCACTACCGCTACCGGGGCTGGAACGGCAGCGAGGCGCATCCGGCTCGCGACGCCGCCTGGGCCGCCGACGAGGCCGTACGGCGCTACGGGGACGTGCCCGTCTGCCTCGCCGGGATCGGCATGGGCGGCAGGGCCGCGCTGCGCGCGGGGGGCCACGAGGCCGTCAACTCCGTGTTGGCGCTCGCTCCCCGGCTGCCGGACGAGGACGTGGCGGCGCCACCCGAACCGGTGAAGCAGCTCGTGGGGCGGCGGGTGCTGATCGTGCACGGCACGAACGACGCGCGGAGCGACCCCGAACTGTCGTTCCGGCTGGCGGCGCGGGCGAAGAAGGCGAACCGGGAGGTGTGCCGGTTCGAGGTCCACGCGGACGGGCACGGCTTGAGCCAGTACCGGGAGGAAGTGCTGGCGCTGGCGGAGGACTTCGTGATGGGGGCGCTGTTCGGGCGGGCGTTCTCGCGGCCCGTCCAGGACGCCCTGGCGGCGCCTCCGCCGCTGGGGCTGCGGATGCCGCTCGCCGCGGGGTTCGGAAAGTCCCTGCGGCGGTAGCGCCGGCGGGGTCCGTGTCGTGCGGCGGCCGCGGGCCGTCGGCGGCCGGCCACCCCTCCCCGGGCCGGGAGCGGTCGCCCCTCCTCACCCGGGAAGCAGGGAGCCCCTCTTGGAGAGCAGGAACTTCTTGAAGGCCGCCACCGGGGGTGTGTCCGGGTGGCCGGCCAGCCAGGCCACGCCGATCTCCCTGGCCGCCCTGGGGGCGGTGACCGTCAGCTCGACCACTCCGGGGCGGGGGAAGGCCGGCGGGGGGAGGAGGGCCACGCCCAGGCCCGCCGCCACCAGGCCGCGCAGGGTTTCGGCCTCCTCGCCCTCGAAGGCGATGCGGGGTCCGAATCCGGCCTGGGCGCAGAGGTCGTCGGTGATGCGGCGCAGGCCGTACCCGGGTTCCAGGGTCACGAAGTTCTCCTCGGCGGCCTCCGCGAGGCGGATGCGGCGGCGGTCGGCGAGACGGTGGTCGGCGGGGACGACCAGGCGCAGCTTCTGCTCGTCGAGACGGCGGGCGACGAGGTCGGGGGCGTCGGGCACCGGGGAGGTCAGGCACAGGTCGAGTTCGCCCGCGCGCAGGCGCTCCAGCATGGCCTCGCCGTAGTTCTGGACCAGGCTGAAGCGGATGCCCGGGTGGTCGGCGCGGAAGGCGTGCAGCAGGCCGGGCACGGTCTCGGCGCCCATGGTGTGCAGGAAGCCGAAGGCGACCTTGCCGGTGGCGGGGTCGGCGTCGGCGCGCACCTCGTCGGCGGCGCGCCGGATCTCGGCGAGGGCGCGCTCGACGGAGGTGAGGAAGGTGCGTCCGGCCGGGGTGAGGGAGACCGTGCGGCCGTGGCGGGCGAACAGCTCGACGCCCAGGTCCTGTTCCAGGCGGACCATCGCCCGGGAGAGGGTCGACTGCGGGACCTGCATCTCCTGGGCGGCGCGGGTGACGTGCTCGGTGCGGGCGACGCCGGCGAAGTGGGCGAGGCGCGGGGCCAGCAGTCTCGACATGTCTTCCGTGACGCGTGTGTCACTGGTCCGTGACAGCCGACCCCGTGACCTGTGCTGATGCTCCATGGGAACGATTATGGGCATTCCGTGCATTGGACGGATGAGCGGGGGCGTCCGTAGCTTCGAGGCATGACTCCCGCCAGTACCGGGGCGTCCACCAGGGTGGGCGCCGTCGTATCCGTTCCTCCGACCCCTTCCGCCGCCACCCGGCCCGTCCCCGGCGCCGCCCGCGAGTCCCGGATGTCCCCGGGCGGGCCCGGCTACCGCCGGATGAGTCTCGCCCTGTTCCTCGCGGGCGTCGCGACCTTCGCGCTGCTGTACTCCACCCAGGCCCTGCTGCCGCTGATCTCCGGTGACTTCGCGGTGAGCGCGGGCGACGCGAGCTGGACGGTGGCGGCGGCGACCGGTGGGCTGGCGCTGTTCGTGCTGCCGATGAGCGCGCTGTCCGAGCGCTACGGGCGGCGTGCGGTCATGACGGTCTCGCTGGCCGTCGCGGTGACGATCGGGCTGCTGGTGCCGTTCGCGCCGTCGCTGGGCGCGCTGGTGGCGCTGCGGGCGCTGCAGGGTGCGGCGCTGGCCGGGCTTCCGGCGTCGGCGACGGCGTACCTCGCGGAGGAGGTCACGCCGAAGGCGCTGGTGACCGCGATCGGGCTGTTCGTCGCCGGCAACAGCGTCGGCGGGATGAGCGGCCGGGTGATCACCGGATGGGTGGCGCAGGAGTGGGGCTGGCGGGTCGCCGTCGGGGCGATCGGCGTGGTCGCGGTGGGGTGTGCGGTGGCGTTCCGGCTGCTGCTGCCGGCGCCTCGGCACTTCCGTCCGGGCTCGCTGCGGCCGCGGGTGCTGGCGCGCACCGTCCGCGGCCACCTCGCCGATCCGCTGCTGCGGCGGCTGTACGCGATCGGCGCGCTGTTCATGACGGTGTTCGGCGGTGTCTACACGGTCATCGGGTACCGGCTGACCGGGGCGCCGTTCTCGCTGCCGCAGGGCATCGTGGGCTCGATCTTCCTGGTGTACCTGGTGGGCACGGTCTCGGCCTCGGCCGCCGGACGGCTGGTCGGGCGGCTGGGCCGTCGGGGCGCGCTGTACGCGGGGGGCGGGACGACCGCGGCGGGGCTGCTGCTGTCGCTGGCCGGGTCGCTGCCGGTGGTGCTGCTGGGGCTGGTGCTGATCACGGCGGGGTTCTTCGCGGGGCACGCGGTGGCGTCGTCGGCGGTCGGGAAGACGGCGACGGTGGGGCGGGCGCAGGCGTCGGCCCTGTACCAGTCCGCGTACTACGTCGGGTCCAGCGCGGGCAGCACGGTGGGCGCGCTCGCGTTCCACGCGGGGGGCTGGGCCGGAACGGTGGGGGTCGGGCTGGTGGCGGTGGCCGGGGTCGTGGCGATCACCCTGGCCGGGACGCGGGCGGCGGCGCGGGCGGCCGTGGCCCGGCCGGCCTGATCCTCCTCGTCCCCGCTTCCGCGCCGGCACTCCTGAACTGCGCGTTCGTCCGCCGGAGGGCCGTTGTCAGTGGGCTGCGGTAGCTTCCGAAGTGGTGGACCACGACGACACCACATGGGGTGGGTGGACGATGACGAACGGCACCGCGACGACGACCGACCTGGACGCCAGGCTGGAGGCGCACCGGGTCGAACTGACCGGGTACTGCTACCGGATGCTCGGCTCCTCCTTCGAGGCGGAGGACGCGGTGCAGGACACGATGATCCGGGCGTGGCGCAGCTACGACAGGTTCGAGGGCCGCTCCAGCCTGCGCTCCTGGCTGTACCGCATCGCGACCAACGTCTGCCTGGACATGCTGACGGCGGGCAACAAGCGGGCGAGGCCGATGGATCTGACCGAATCCACCCCCCTGGCGCGGGCGGCCCTCTCCCCCCGCCCGGACAGCACGTGGCTGGAGCCGATGCCCGACTCCCGGGTGCTGCCCACGCCCGCCGATCCGGCGGAGGCGGCGGTCGCCAAGGAGTCGGTGCGGCTCGCCTTCATGGCCGCGCTGCAGCAGCTGCCGGCCAAGCAGCGGGCGGTGCTGATCCTGCGCGAGGTGCTGGCCTGGAAGGCGAGCGAGGTCGCCGAGCTGCTGGACACGTCGGTCGCGTCGGTCAACAGCGCGCTCCAGCGGGCCCGGGCGACGCTCGCCGAGCGGCGGCAGCCGGGCGCCGACGCGTCGGTCTCCGACCCGCTGGACGAGGAGCAGCGGAAGCTGCTCGAGCGCTATGTGGCGGCGTTCGAGGGGTACGACATGTCGGCGCTGACCGCGCTGCTGCACGAGGACGCCGTCATGACGATGCCGCCGTTCGACCTGTGGCTGACCGGCACCGAGGACATCACGGGCTTCATGACGACACTGGGCGCCGCCTGCGCGGGTTCGCGGCTGATACCGGTGGAGGTCAACGGACTGCCGGGGTTCGCGCAGTACAAGCCCGACCCGGAGGCCGGCGGCTTCACACCGTGGGCGGTCCAGGTGCTGGAGATCTCAGACGGCCGGATCACCGGGTTCCACTGCTTCCTCGACACCAAGCGGTGGTTCCCGCTGTTCGACCTGCCCCTCCATCTCGAAGCGGAGGCCGACCAGGTCGAGCAGGGCGCATAGCGCCGGGGAGGGATCGCGCAGCCGTATCCGGCCCCCGGCCCGGCGGGCGGTGAGCTGGAGCCGGGCGAGCAGGTTCACGGCGGCGAGACCGGCCGGCCCCAGCCCGGCGACATCGCACACGACCACCCGGCCGGAGCCGCCGCCACCGCCGCTGTCCATCAGCGCCCGCAGCGCGTCGCAGGGCCCGCTCACCCCGTCCGGGGCGAGGGGGCCGCTGAGCACGAGTACGGGCGGTGTCATGGCGTCCACGACCGGTAGACCGGGCGACGGCGCGCAACTCATCGCGACGTGTCGCGGGACCGGCGCCGCAAGGATCACATTGACCCGGGCACGACCCTCCCCGGAGGGTTGGGTGTATGTGCCATAGATCGTCCCCGCCCCCGGTGTCCGGTGCCCTTCGCGTCCGTGGGGAGCTGCCGTGCAGGGGGTGCTGAGCGGGTTCCTGGTGATCGCCGTCGTCATCGGCGTCGGCTACGTCATCGGCCGCCGGGGGCACCTCGGCGCCCAGGGCCGCGAGGTCCTGACGAAGCTGGCGTTCCACGTGGCGTCCCCGGCGCTGCTGTTCACCACGCTGGCCCGGGCCGACCTGTCGGTGGTCTTCTCCGGCCGGCTCCTGGTCACCGCGCTGAGCACGGCGGCGGTGGCGGGCGTCTTCGTCGCGGTGGGTGTCGTACGGGGCTGGGGCGTGGGCCGCACCACCATCGGCGCCCTGTGCTCCAGCTACGTCAACTCCGGCAACCTGGGGATCCCGATCGCGGTGTACGTGCTGGGCGACGCCTCGCTCGTGGCGCCGGTGCTGCTGTTCCAGCTGGTCGGGGTCACCCCGGTCGCGCTGACGATCCTCGACCTGTCGACGGCGGGCGGGAGGCAACCACTGTGGCGGCGGATCCTGACCCCGTTGCGCAATCCGATCGCGGTGGGGTCGCTGGCGGGGGTGGCGGTGTCGGCGGCCGGGATCGAGATACCGGGCCCGGTGTGGGACCCGGTGACCCTGATCGGCAACATGGCGGTCCCCGCCGTGCTCCTCGCCTTCGGCATCTCGCTGCGCGGCAGCACGCTGCCCCTGCGGGGCGGTGACCGTGGTGCGGTCCTGCTCGCCGTGGGGCTGAAGGCGGTGGGCCAGCCGCTGGCCGCCTGGGCGCTGGCGGTGGGCGTCTTCGGCCTGCGCGGCGCGCACCTGCTGGACGTGGTGGTGACCTCGGCCCTCCCGGCCGCCCAGAACCTCTTCACGTACGCGAGCAGCTACCGGGTGGGCGAGAAGCTGGCCCGGGAGGCGATCCTGGTGTCGACGGTGGTGTCGGTGCCGGTGCTGGTGGTGGTCGCGGCGTTGCTGGGGTGAGTCAGGTCTCCGGGAACTCGCTGGTGTCGATGACGAGGTCGAAGGGGGCGGGGAGCTTGATCGGCTCGCCGAACTTCGCGGTGCTCAAGGGACGGTAGACGTCATCCTTCGGTTCGCCGTAGAGCGTCGCGGTCGGGCCGTCGGGGGCCCACCGGTCGACGAGGAGGTACAGCGGGATGCCCGCGGCGGCGTAGGCGGCGGGCTTGCCGACGCGGTCGTCGCGGGCGTTGGACTTCGAGGTGACCTCGACGACCAGCTCGGCGAGGGCCGCGGGGATGTGGGTGTCCGATTCCGTGTGGTCCCGCCTCGGGGCCACCACAAGATCTGGAATGAGCATGCCCATCCGCGAGGGCACGGCGATCGCCAGCGTCTGGAAGATCCCCCAGTCCGGTGGAATCAACGAGTAGAGGCGACGCTGAATACTTTCCGCGATCAAGTTGTGACGGTAAGCGGGAGCGGGTGACACGGTGATGATCCCCTCGATGATCTCCACCTTGCTGCCCTCGGGCCATTCCATCTCCTCCCAGAACCGGACGAGGTCGTCCCAGTTCTGGTCGGGCTCCTGGCTCACGGTGAGTGCGCTCATGGCGGTCTCCTATCGGTGCGTCACCGAGCACAGCATGCCGAACGGGACCGGTGGGGGTCCACCGGTCCCGTTCACCCGATCAGGGAAACCGCAGGTCAGGCGATACGTTCCAGCACGACCGGCGTGGCGGAGAAGTCCGTGCCGGGGGCCTGGATGTCGTACGAGCCCTCGATCGACTTCAGCGCGTAGTCGAAGCGGTCCGGGGTGTCCGTGTGGAGGGTGAGGAGGGGCTGGCCCTCCGTCACGGTGTCGCCGGGCCTGGCGTGGAGTTCGACGCCCGCGCCCGCCTGGACCGGGTCCTCCTTGCGGGCGCGGCCCGCGCCGAGGCGCCAGGCGGCGACGCCGATGTCGTAGGCGTCGAGGCGGGTCAGGACGCCCGAGGACGGGGCCTTGACGACGTGCTGTTCCCGGGCGACCGGCAGCTCCGCGTCCGGGTCGCCGCCCTGGGCGGCGATCATGCGGCGCCAGACGTCCATCGCGGAGCCGTCGGCGAGGGCCTTCGCCGGGTCGGCGTCCTTCAGGCCGGCCGCGTCGAGCATCTCGCGGGCCAGGGCCAGGGTCAGCTCGACGACGTCCGCGGGGCCGCCGCCCGCCAGGACCTCGACCGACTCGCGGACCTCGAGGGCGTTGCCGGCGGTCAGGCCGAGCGGGGTGGACATGTCGGTGAGCAGGGCGACCGTCTTCACGCCGGAGTCGGTGCCCAGGCCGACCATGGTGCGGGCCAGTTCGCGGGCGTCGTCGATCGTCTTCATGAAGGCGCCGGTGCCGACCTTCACGTCCAGGACCAGGGAGCCGGTACCCTCTGCGATCTTCTTCGACATGATGGACGAGGCGATCAGCGGGATCGCCTCGACCGTGCCCGTGACGTCCCGGAGCGCGTACAGCTTCTTGTCCGCCGGGGCCAGCCCGTCGCCGGCCGCGCAGATCACCGCGCCGGTGGTGTCCAGCACGTTCAGCATCTCCTCGTTGGAGAGCAGGGCGCGCCAGCCGGGGATGGACTCCAGCTTGTCGAGGGTGCCGCCGGTGTGGCCGAGGCCGCGGCCGGAGAGCTGCGGGACGGCCGCGCCGCAGGCCGCGACAAGGGGGGCCAGCGGCAGGGTGATCTTGTCACCGACGCCGCCGGTGGAGTGCTTGTCGGCGGTGGGGCGGGACAGGGACGAGAAGTCCATGCGCTCGCCGGAGGCGATCATCGCGGCCGTCCAGCGGGCGATCTCGCTCCGGTTCATGCCGTTGAGGAGGATCGCCATCGCGAGCGCCGACATCTGCTCGTCGGCCACCTCCCCGCGGGTGTACGCGTCGATCACCCAGTCGATCTGCTCGTCGCTGAGTTCGCCGCGGTCCCGCTTGGTGCGGATGACGGAGATGGCGTCCATGGCCATGGCTGGCGTTCCTTCCGGAGGTGCGAAGGGTGCGGCCCCTCCGGCCGACGGTAACGGCCGTCGGACGAAGGGGCCACGGAGGAATTACTTGGTGAGGTGCTGCGGACCGAAGGCCTGCGGCAGCATCTCCGACAGCGGCAGGATCCCCGCCGGGGTCTCCAGGAGCAGACCGGGGCCGCCGAACTCGTACAGCAGCTGGCGGCAGCGGCCGCACGGGACGAGGATCTCGCCGGCGCCGTCCACGCAGGTGAAGTGCGTGAGCCGGCCGCCCCCGGTGCGCTGGAGCTCCGAGACCAGTCCGCACTCGGCGCACAGCCCGATCCCGTACGAGGCGTTCTCGACGTTGCAGCCGGAGACCGTGCGTCCGTCGTCGACCAGGGCCGCCACGCCGACCGGGTAGCCCGAGTAGGGGGCGTAGGCGTGGGACATGGCGTCCCGCGCCACGGCGCGCAGCGCCTCCCAGTCGACGTCGGCCGCGGTGGACCGGGGGGCGGTCACTTGCCCTGTCCCTTCCGGTACGGCATGCCGTCCGCCTTCGGCATCCGCAGCCGCTGCGCGGAGAGCGCGAGGACGACCAGGGTGATGACGTACGGCGTGGCGGAGACGACCTGGTTGGGGACCTCGTTGGTGCCGGCGTACCAGGCGAAGACGAGGGCGCCGACGACCAGGGTGATCGCCGCGTGGACGTACTTCTTGCGGACCGCCAGCCAGATCGCGCCGATGACCAGCAGCAGCGCGCCGAGCAGCAGCAGGGCGTGCACGTTGGCGGAGCCGCCGCGCAGGTTGAGGCTGTCGGTGTAGCCGAAGAGGCCGGCGCCGATGGCGAGGCCGCCCGGCATCCAGTTGCCGAAGATCATCGCGGCGAGGCCGATGTAGCCGCGGCCGCTGGTCTGGCCCTCCAGGTAGAAGGGGTTGGCCACGATGGACAGGAAGACGCCGCCGAGGCCGGCCAGTCCGCCGGAGATGATCACCGCGAGGTACTTGTACTTGTAGACGTTGACGCCGAGGGACTCGGCGGCGATCGGGTTCTCGCCGCAGGAGCGCAGCCGCAGGCCGAACGCGGTGCGCCACAGGATCCACCAGGTGGCGGGGATGAGCGCGACGGCGATCAGGGTCAGCCAGGAGACGTTGGTGACCAGTCCGCCGAGCAGGCCGGCGACGTCGGAGACGAAGAACCAGCCCTTGCCGTTGAGGTCGCTCAGCGCGTCGGACAGCCCCGGCACGGTGAAGTGGCCGAGGGACTCGACCGCCGGGGACTGCTTGGCGGAGCCGCCCTGGTGGCCCTCGAAGGCGAGCGGGGCGAGGTAGCGGGTGGCGCCGAGGGCGAGGATGTTGAGGGCCACGCCGGAGACGATGTGGTTGACGTTGAAGGTGACGGTGACGATCGCGTGCAGCAGACCGCCGAGCGCGCCGCCGATGACGCCGACCAGGACGCCGGTCCACGGACCCCACTGGAAGCCGGCCCAGGCACCGAACCAGGTGCCGAGGATCAGCATGCCCTCGAGGCCGATGTTGACCACGCCCGCGCGCTCGGCCCACAGGCCGCCGAGGCCGGCGAGGCCGATCGGGACCGCGAGCTGGAGGGCGGTGGACATCTGGCTGACGTTGGTGATGCCGTCCGCGCCGGTGATGATGCGGACGATCGAGACCAGTGCCAGGGCTCCGGCGATGACCAGGAGCAGGACGGGCCACGACATGCGGCGGCCGGTCGGCGGTGCGTGCTCCAGCGACGGCTGGTTGACGTCGGTCGCTGTGGTCGGAGCGGTCATCGGCCGGCCACCTCCTTCGTGGTGTTGTTGTCGGCGCCCAGGACGTGCCCCGCGGCGAGTTCCGCGCCGACCCGGCGCTGCTGACGGCGCAGGCCCCACTCGCGGACGGCCTCGTAGGAGACGACGACCGAGAGGACGATCAGGCCCTGCATGATGACCGCGATCTCCTTGTCGTAGCCGTGGAAGTCCAGCTCGGGCGAGGCCTTGTCGAGCCAGGCCCACAGCAGGGCGGCGAAGGCGATCCCGACCGGGCTGTTGCGGCCGAGCAGGGCGATGCCGATGCCGAGGAAGCCGATGCCGGTGGGGAAGTTGAGGTTGTAGGTGTGGGAGTCGCCGAGGAGGATCGGCAGGCCCGCGAGGCCGGCGATGGCGCCGGAGAGCAGCATGGCGGTGAGGACCATGCGCTTGGGGTCGACGCCGGAGGCGGAGGCGGCGGACTCGGAGGCGCCGGAGGCGCGCAGGTCGAAGCCGAAGCGGGTGCGGTTGAGGACGATCCAGTAGCCGACGCCGAGCAGGACGGCGAGGATCACCAGGCCGTAGATCTCACCGGCCGCGCCCATGCCGATGCCGGGGATCCAGCCGGACTCGTGCATCTCGCCGGTGGTGCTGTTGTTGCCGATCTTGACGCCGAAGACGTCCGGCTTCCACATGTAGACGATGAGCGAGGTGGCGATCGCGTTGAGCATGATCGTGGCGACGACCTCGCTGACGCCCCGGGTGACCTTGAGGACGCCGGCGACGCCGGCCCAGAAGGCGCCGGTGAGGACGGCGGTCAGCAGCAGCAGCGGGACCTGGAGGAACGCCGGCAGGTTCGCGTGCGCGCCGACGACGGCGGCCATCATGGCGCCGAGCTGGTACTGGCCGTCGACGCCGATGTTGAACAGGTTCATCCGGAAGCCGATGGCCACCGCGAGGGCCGCGATGTAGTACATCGAGGCCTGGTTGATGATCAGGACCTGGATGTCGGAGAAACCGGCCTGCTCGAACATGATGGCGAACGGTTCGACCGGGTTCTTGCCGGAGGCGACCAGGACGATCGCGCTGAGCACGAAGGCCACGGCGAGCGCGATGACCGGACCGGCCACCGCGAGGAGCACGCGCTCCTTGTCGAACTTCTTCATCAGCGGGCCTCGTCTTCCGGAGACTCGGCCGACGTGGACGGGTCGGCCGGGGTCTCGGGTGTCTCGTCGTGTTCGAGGTGGCCCTCGGCGGCGCCGGTCATGGCGGTGCCGAGTTCCTCCGGGGTGATGGTGGCCGGGTCGGCGTCCGCGACCAGCTTGCCGTCGTAGATCACCCGGAGGGTGTCGGACAGACCGATCAGCTCGTCCAGGTCGGCGGAGATCAGCAGCACGGCCAGGCCCTCGCGGCGGGCCTCGCGGATGTGGTCCCAGATGGCGGCCTGGGCGCCGACGTCCACACCGCGGGTGGGGTGGGCGGCGATCAGGAAGCGCGGCTTGTGGCTCATCTCGCGGCCGACGATCAGCTTCTGCTGGTTGCCGCCGGACAGGGAGGCGGCGGTGACGTCGATGCCGGGGGTGCGGACGTCGTACTGGGTGACGATCCGGCGGGTGTCCTCCTGGGCGGCCTTCGGGTCGAGCCAGACGCCCTTGGCGTTGGGCTTCTCGGTGACGTGGCCGAGGATGCGGTTCTCCCAGAGGGGGGCCTCCAGGAGCAGGCCGTGGCGGTGGCGGTCCTCGGGGATGTAGCCGATGCCCTGCTCGCGGCGCCTGCGGGTGGCCCAGGAGGTGATCTCCTCGTCGGCCAGCCGGATGGTGCCGGAGTCGGCGTGCTTCAGGCCGATGAGCGCGTCGACCAGCTCGGTCTGGCCGTTGCCCTCCACGCCGGCGATGCCGAGGACCTCGCCCGCGTGGATGGTGAAGCTGATGTCGTCGAGCAGCGCCTTGCCGCCGGGGGCGGCCAGGCGCAGCTTGTCGACGGTGAGGACGGGGCGGTCGGTGACCGTGGACTCGGCCGTCTCCGGCGTCGGCAGTTCGCTGCCGACCATCAGCTCGGCGAGCTGGCGCGGGGTCGTCTCGGCGGGGACGGCCGTGCCGACCGTGGTGCCGCGGCGGATGACGGTGATGTCGTCGGCGACGGAGAGGACCTCGCCCAGCTTGTGGGAGATGAAGATGACCGACAGGCCCTCGGCCTTCAGCTCGCGCAGGTTGTCGAAGAGGGCGTCGACCTCCTGCGGGACGAGGACGGCGGTGGGCTCGTCGAGGATCAGGGTGGTGGCGCCGCGGTAGAGGACCTTGAGGATCTCCACGCGCTGGCGGGCGGCGACGCCGAGCTCCTCGACCAGGACGTCGGGGCGGACGCCGAGGCCGTAGCGGTCGGAGAGCTCCTTGATCGTGCGGCGGGCCCTGCCGCCGATGCCGTGGAGCTTCTCGCTGCCGAGGACGACGTTCTCGAGGACGGTGAGGTTGTCGGCGAGCATGAAGTGCTGGTGCACCATGCCGATGCCTCGGACGATGGCGTCGGCGGGCGAGGAGAAGCTCACCTGCTCGCCGTGGATCGTGATGGTGCCCTCGTCCGGCTTCTGCATGCCGTAGAGGATCTTCATCAGGGTCGACTTGCCGGCGCCGTTCTCGCCGACGAGGGCGTGGACGGTGCCCTTGCGGACCGTGAGGTGGATGTCGTGGTTGGCCACGACACCGGGGAAGCGCTTGGTGATGCCGGCGAGCTCGACGGCGGTCACCGAATCGTTGACCGCCGCTCCGGCCGGAGGGCTGCTGGACGCGTTGATGACGCACTCTCCTGGGGACGGGGGCCGTCTACGCGCGTAGCGCCCCTACGGCATGCAAAGGGGTGGCGCACTCGCCCGACGGGGCACGGGGAGCCGGGCTCCCCGTGCCCCGTCGAGCGGACGCGACCCCGCGGTTACTCGGGGGGTGTCACTCAGCTCGACTTGACCTTGATCTCGCCGCTGACGATCTTCTCCTTGGCCGTCTCGATGGCTTCCTGGAGCTCGGCGTCGTCCGCGAACTTCGGGTTGGAGTTCGACAGGCTCACCTCACCCGTCTTCAGGTCGCCCTTGACGATACCGGTCGCGGGCTTGCCCTCCTCGACCGACTTCGCCAGGTTGTACACCGCCTTGGCGACGTCCTTCATCGCCGAGGTGAGGATCGAGTCCTTGTACTTGGCGAGGGCTTCCTGCTTGTACTGGTCGGAGTCGACGCCGATCGCCCACACCTTGTTGGCGGCGGCGGCCTCGATGACGCCCTGGCCGGACAGGCCGGCGGCCGCGTAGATCACGTCGGCCTTCTTCTCGATCTGGCCCTCGGCCGCGGACTTGCCCTTGTCGGGGCTGGAGAAGCCGCCCTCCTCCGCGGTCTGCGTCAGGAACTGCGAGACCACCTTGACCTTGGGGTCGGTGTCCTTGACGCCCTGCTCGAAGCCGACGCGGAACTTGTGGATCAGCGGGATGTCCACACCGCCCACGAAGCCGACGACGTCGGTCTTGGTGCTCTCGGCGGCGGCGACACCGGCCAGGTAGG
Source organism: Streptomyces sp. NPDC126497 (assembly GCF_040302425.1). NCBI lineage: Bacteria > Bacillati > Actinomycetota > Actinomycetes > Kitasatosporales > Streptomycetaceae > Streptomyces > Streptomyces sp. NPDC126497. The sequence continues at coordinate 31,609 of NZ_JBEORT010000055.1, read as the reverse complement.
AGGCCTGCTCCTCGGAGAAGACCAGGTCGGCGACGTTGTCCGCCTCGATCGTGGCGTCGTCGACGATGCCGAAGGTGGTGTCCGGGTACTTCTCCGCGGCGCCCTTCACGGCGGAGGCGTACGCGTAGCCGACGCCGACGACCGGGTTGTAGCCCTGCTTCGCCAGCGAGACCAGGCGCTGCTCCTTGTCGGCGTCGGTCTCGCCGTCGGTGGGCTCGACGTCGGCGGTCTCGTAGCCGAACTCCTTCTTCGCCTGCTCCAGGCCCGCGTACGCGGCGTCGTTGAAGGACTGGTCGCCCTTGCCGCCGACGTCGTAGGCGATGGCGAGGCCCTTGTCACCCTTCGAGTCCGAGGAGCTCGAGGAGGTGGAGGTGCCGCCGCAGGCGGAGAGGGCGAGGGCCAGGGAGGCGGTCGCTGCGCCTGCGACCGTGATCCGGGAAATCCGGCGCATGTGGGGTGCTCCTAGTCGTACAAGCGCCGGGACGTGTTCAGCTGCGGCGCTGGCTTCGCCGCAGATTAACGCGCGTAGACCTGCCTGAAAACCCCTTCTGTCCACCTTGTTATCCGGCCGTGGCCAACATAACGCCGAACGGCGGCCGGGGCGTTGCCGGGTGCGAACACGGGGTGGCTGTGGGTGAGCGGGGGCGGGGCGGGAGGGGAACGGCAAAGCGGGCGGACACCCGGGGTGTCCGCCCGCTCCGCGCGGGTGTGCCGCCGTTCCTACTGCTCGGTGTCGACCTTGATGGAGCCGTCGACGATGCCTTCCTCGGCCTTGGCCACGGCGTCCGTCAGGCCGGCGATCTGGGCCATCTTCGGGTTGCTCTCCGACAGGCCGACGCCGTTCACCTTGAGGTCGAAGACCTGGGTGCCGGTCAGCGGCTTGCCGTCCTCGACCGACTTGGCCAGGGTGTACACCGCACCGCCGACGTCCTTCAGGGCGGAGGTGAGGATGTAGTCCTTGTACGGGGCGAGGGCTTCCTGCTTGTACTGGTCGGAGTCGACGCCGATCGCCCAGACCTTCGCCTTGGCGGCGGCCTCGATGACGCCCTGGCCGGAGAGGCCGGCCGCCTGGTAGATGACGTCGGCCTTCTTCTCGATCTGGCCCTCGGCGGCGGCCTTGCCCTTGTCGGGGCTGGAGAAGCCGCCCTCCTCCGCGGTCTGGGTGAGGTACTGCGGGATCACCTTGACCTTGGGGTCGGTGGCCTTCACACCCTGCTCGTATCCCGCCTGGAACTTGTGGATCAGCGGGATGTCCACACCGCCCACGAAGCCGACGACGCCGGTCTTGGTGGCCTTGGCTGCGGCGACGCCGGCCAGGTAGGAGGCCTGCTCCTCGGCGAAGACGAGGGAGGCGACGTTGTCGCCCTCGACCACGGAGTCGACGATGCCGAAGGTGGTCTTCGGGTACTTCGCGGCCACGGCCTTCATCGCCGGGCCGTAGGCGAAGCCGACGCCGATGACCGGGTCGTAGCCCTGGCGGGCCAGCGAGGCCAGGCGCTGCTCCTTGTCCGCGTCGGTCTCGCCCTCGGTGGGCTCCACGTCGGCGGTCTTGTAGCCGAACTCGTCCTTGGCCTTGGTCAGGCCGGCGAAGGCGGCGTCGTTGAAGGACTGGTCGCCCTTGCCCCCGATGTCGTAGGCGATGGCGAGGCCGAGGTCTTTCTTGGAGCCGCCGCTGTCGCCGTTGTCACTGCTGGTGCCGCCGCAGGCGGTGGCGGCGAGCGCGAGCGAGGCGACCCCCACCGCGACGCGGGTCAGTGTGGATATCCGACGCATCTGAAGTTCCCCATTCTCCAAAGCCCCGCTGCGGGCGCTCGGTTCGGCGCACATTAACGCGCGTAGAAACTCCTGGGAACGGGATCGAGCGGGGCCGTTATCCATTCGTGCCGGTGGCCGGTTACGTCTTGGTGAACCAGGGGGCCGTACGGGTTCGAACCGGGCGACCGGTGCGGGGATCGTGGGTGCACGCGCCCCACGCTGCCTTCGGGAGGCGGGGCGCGCAAGCGGAACGGGTGGGGGAGGTGACGGTGGTGGCTGGTGGGGCCGGACGGGGTTTCCCGCGCCCCGCCGCCCCCTCCCGTCCCGAACCCGGGGCTCTGGCCCGGACCCGCTCCTCGAACGCCGGAGGGGCCGGATCGGGGTGGAGGGGCTGGAGCGTCTAGCGCAGGGCGTCGAGGAGGGCGGCGCCGGTGAAGAGTTCCACGCCGACGGTGATGGCGTGCTCGTCCACGTCGAAGTCGCCCTGGTGCAGGTCGCGCACGGTGCGCTCGCCGGGGGTGCGGACGCCGAGGCGGGCCATGGCGCCGGGGACGCGCTCCAGGTACCAGGAGAAGTCCTCGCCGCCGAGGCTCTGTTCGGTGCCCTCGACGGAGTCCACCCCGCGCCGGGCGATCATGGCGTCGCGCAGCAGCTCGGTGGCGCCGGCCTCGTTGACGACCGGCGGGACGCCGCGCACGTAGGTGATCTCCGACTTGGCGCGGTGCAGGTTGGCCACCTCGTCGATGGCCGCGACCACGATGTCGGGGGCCTGCCGCCAGGTCTCCAGGTCCAGGCAGCGCACGGTGCCGGACAGCTCGGCGTGCTGCGGGATGACGTTGGGCGCGTGGCCCGACTCGACCCGGCCCCAGGTCACGGCGAGTCCACTGCGGCTGTCGACGCGCCGGCCGACCAGGGCGGGCACGTCGGTGACGACGCGGGCGGCGGCGGTGACCAGGTCGGTGGTCAGGTGCGGGCGGGCGGTGTGGCCGCCTGGGCCGTCGAGGGCGATCTCCAGCCGGTCGCAGGCCGAGGTGATGGGACCCTCGCGCAGGCCGATCTTCCCGGCGTCGACGCGGGGGTCGCAGTGCACGGCGAGGATCCGGCCGATGCCGTCGAGTCCGCCGTCCTCGATGACCTCGGCCGCTCCGCCGGGCAGCACCTCCTCGGCGGGCTGGAAGATCAGCCGCACGGGGCGGGGCAGCAGGCCCTGGCGGTGCAGTTCGGCGAGGACCAGGCCGGTGCCGAGCACGACGGTGGTGTGCACGTCGTGGCCGCAGGCGTGGGCGCGGTCGGGCACGGTGGAGCGGTAGGGGCAGTCGGCCTTCGCGTCGGGGATGGGCAGGCCGTCGATGTCGGCCCGCAGGGCGAGCATCGCCGAGTCCGTGCCGGCCTCGTCGTCGGTTCCGATGTCACAGATCACGCCGGTGCCGCCGGAGAGGACACGCGGCTTCAGACCGGCCCGCTCGAGGCGTTCCTTGATCGCCGCGGTGGTGCGGAACTCCTGGTGGCCGAGCTCCGGGTGCATGTGGAGGTCGCGTCGGAAGGCCACGAGTTCGGCGCGCAGGGCCTCCGGCAGCGCGCCGGGGAGCACCGCTCCCCCGGGGAGATCGATCTCGGACTCCAGTGACATCAGTGGTTTCACCCTTTGAAGAGTAGGGCTCCAGAGCCGTCCACTGACCCCCGATCAAAAAAAATCAGTCCGTTGGGGGGAGAAAATCTGGCCGCCCTACGCATGGCCGTGTTTCGAGGTGGGTACACTCACCTCCTTTTTCGCGAGGGTATAGGCCGTCGGCCTGCCGGTCCATGAAGCCGATCACAATCCGGGACATGGTTCCGGCACCCCTCCACTCCTCACGGTTACCACGATCGGCCGAAGGCACGCGGACCGGTTCATTCGGCGGATGCCGTGCCGCGGTACGGCGTCGACGCCGTCGAGGGGGGATCCGCGTACCGCGGAACGGGCGCGCTCGTCCGTTCCGGGGCCGCGGGGCCGGCCCGCCGACCGCGCCGGTCGGGGCCGGCGGCCCGCCCGGCGCCGGCCGCTCCTCCCCGGGACGCGGCGGGAGGGCCTCGGCGGCCTGTGACCGTTCCTCGTCCTGGGTGACGAGCCGGCGCGGACGCCGCACCCGGGACGGCGTGAGCCGGTCCGCCGGGCGCGGCCGGACCGGGGCGGGGCGGGGCCCATCTTCCACGCCCCGGCTTCCCGCGGTCGGGGCTCAGAGCGCCGGCACCGTGCGCAGGTGGTGGACGGACTTGGCGGTGTCCGTGACGTTGGCCAGGAAGCCCTGGGCGCGGGGGGAGGCGTGCTCGGTCAGCCAGGCGGGGTCTATGTCGCACACCGCGACGCGGACGCCCGTGCCGGCGAGGGCCAGCGGCAGGGTGTGGACGACCGTGGAGGGGAAGCTGAGGACGGTGGCGCCGACGGGGCCGCGCCGGGCGACGATCTCCAGCGGGAGCTCGGGGCGGACGATCTCCACTCCCGTCTCGACGGCGAGCCGGTGGAGCTTCTCCGTGCTCTCCCTGCGGTGGGCGAAGTAGCGCTTGGCGCCGTGCGTCCTCACCAGGGCGCGTACGGCCTCCAGGTAGGCGTCGGCGTCCACCACGCCGGTCTCCACCAGGGACGTGCCGACCATGTCGGCGCCCCGGGTGACGCGGGGCGGGCCGAAGCGGTCCCGGGTCCAGGCGAAGGTGTGGGAGGCGACGGTGACGCCGGGCGGGGTGTCCTCCATGGGCATGGAGGTGAAGACCTCCACCGTGCGCTTCCCGCCGGGGGTGAGCCGGCGCCGGGCGGCGGCGGACACCGGGAGGAGGACGAGTTCGCGGGGGCCCGGCAGGCCGCCCTTGCGGTGCCAGCGCACCAGGCGTTCGCCGCGGGCCAGCTGGCCGACGAACTCCATGGTCGCGGTGCCGTCGTCGACGACGACGACCTCACGGGCGCGGGTGATCGTCAGCAGCAGCTGGACGTAGCGGGAGAAGGGGTCGCCGAGGACCACGCGGTCGGCCCGGCGGAGCGGCCCGGCGAGGCCGCCGACGGTCTGCAGCGGGGCACCCGCTCCCCCGCGCGCCTCCTCCCAGCGGACCTCGTGGCCCTCCTCGCGGGCCAGCTCCGCCATGCGGCGCAGCTGACCGCGGGTCATGGGGTCGACCGGGGACAGGACCACGAGGGTGAGCCCCACGCCGGGCGCGTGCGCGTGCGCCCACTCCAGCACGTTGAGCAGCTGTACCGGGCTCTCTACGAAGGCGAGGGTGTGGGGGCCGGGCCGGCCGGCGCGGGGGCTCATCGACGTACGACCGTTCCCGTCGTCGTAAGGGTGGGAGGGGGTGCGGGGCTCAGACGGTCACGGGCTCGCCGGCGGCCGTGGCGATCTCCGCCTCGGCGACCACGCCGGTGACGCGGCGCAGCTTCTTCATCGGGCCGAGCTCGGAGTCGTAGACCTTCTTGACGCCGTCGCCGAGGGAGGCCTCGATGGTGCGGATGTCGCGGACCAGGCGGGCCAGGCCCTGCGGCTCGACGGAGGCGGCCTGGTCGGAGCCCCACATGGCGCGGTCGAGGGTGATGTGGCGCTCGACGAAGACGGCGCCGAGGGCGACGGCGGCGAGGGTGGTCTGCAGGCCGGTCTCGTGGCCGGAGTAGCCGATCGGGACGTTCGGGTACTCCTGCTGGAGGGTGTTGATGACCCGCAGGTTCAGCTCCTCGGCCTTCGCCGGGTAGGTGGAGGTGGCGTGGCAGAGCAGGATGTTGTCGCTGCCCAGGACCTCGACCGCGTGGCGGATCTGCTTCGGGGTGGACATGCCGGTGGAGAGGATGACCGTGCGGCCGGTGGCGCGCAGGGCGCGCAGCAGCTCGTCGTCGGTGAGGGAGGCGGAGGCCACCTTGTGGGCGGGGACGTCGAACTTCTCCAGGAAGGCGACGGCCTCGGTGTCCCACGGGGAGGCGAACCAGTCGATGCCCTTCTTCCTGCAGTAGGCGTCGATCTGGCGGTACTCCTCCTCGCCGAACTCCACGCGGTGGCGGTAGTCGATGTACGTCATCCGGCCCCAGGGGGTGTCGCGCTCGATGTCCCACTGGTCGCGCGGGGTGCAGATCTCGGGGGTGCGCTTCTGGAACTTGACCGCGTCGCAGCCGGCCTCGGCGGCGGCGTCGATCAGCTTGAAGGCGTTCTCGATGTCACCGTTGTGGTTGATGCCGATCTCGCCGGTGACGTACACGGGGCGGCCGGGGCCGGCCTCGCGGGAGCCGAGGGCGCGGATGCGGGAGTTGGTGCTCATGACCGGGTTTCCTTACTCGGGGAGGGAATCGAGGGAGGGACCGAGGAGCCAGCCGGCGATCTCTCGGATCGCGCCGTCACCGCCGGGAAGGGTGGTGACCGCGCGTGCGGCGCCGCGTACGACGTCGTGGGCGCTCGCGACCGCCACGGGCCAGCCGACGAGGGCGAAGCACGGGAGGTCGTTGACGTCGTTGCCGACGTAGAGCACGCGCTCCGGCGCGATGCCCTGTTCCTCGCACCACTCTTTGAGGGCGAGGTCCTTGCGGTCGATGCCGTGCAGCACGGGGAGCCTGAGCTTGCGTGCGCGGGCGGCGACGACCGGGTTCTGTTCCGTGGACAGGACGAGCAGCTTGAGGCCGCTGCGGCGCAGGGCCGCGATGCCGAGTCCGTCCCCGCGGTGCACGGAGACGAACTCCCGTCCGTCGGAGTCGATCAGCACCCGGTCGTCGGTCTGGGTGCCGTCGAAGTCGAGGACGACCGCGTCGACGTCGTCGGCGGTCGGGAGGGCGCCGGGCCGGTCCGCGTCGAGGAGCGGGGCGAGGGCGCGGGCCCGGGCGAGGTCGTGCGGGTCGTCGATCTCCAGCACCCGGGCCGGGTCGGTGCGCACGAGTTCGGTGCGGCCGAAGAAGCGGTGCCCGTGCTCGCGGAATCCGGCGGCGTCCATGGCGTAGGCGGCGCCGGTCTCCAGGAGGTCCTGGGGGCGGTCCTGGCGGCGGGGGCGGAAGGACTTGTCGTGGTTGACGCCGTACCCGCCGCCGGTCTCCCCGTCGTCGGCGTCGCGCCAGACGAAGCCGTGGAACGGGGCGACGGTCACGGCCGTGTCCGCACCCCCGTCGACGACCGCGGCGGCCACCGCGTCGACGTCCTCGCGGAGCAGGAAGGGGCTGGTGCACTGGACGAGCAGGACGACGTCCACGGGGGCGCCGTGCAGGGCCTCGTGGGCGTCCATGGCGTGCAGGACGGCGGCCTCGGAGGTGGCGGTGTCGCCGGCGATGGCGGCGGGCCGCAGCACGACCTCGGCGCCGGCCTGCCGGGCGGCGGCCGCGATGGCCCGGTCGTCGGTGGAGACGACGACGTCCGTGACGTACCGCGCGGCCCGGCACTCGCGCACGGCGCGCGCCACCAGCGGGACGCCGCCGACGGGGGCGAGGTTCTTCGCGGGGACGCCCTTGGAGCCGCCGCGCGCGGGGATCACGGCGAGCACGCGGCGCACCGTCGGCGGGTGGGACATGGGATCAGCTCCTCGAGCGGGGGTCGGGGCGGTCACAGCTCGCCCATCCGGCGGATCACCGGGGCCACGCGCTGCACGCCGTGCCGGTAGGCGCCGCGCGCCGCCCGGCGCACGATCTGCCGGACCGCTCCGGGCTCCCGGTCGGCTGCGGGCGCGCCGGGCAGCGGGGCGCCGTCCGGGCCGAGGTGGTGGCGGGCGAGGATGCCGGGCAGGTAGCCGGGCGCGGTGACGGGCGTGTAGTACGGGGTCAGCGGGGGGAGGCCGCCGGGACGGCCGAGCAGTTCGGCGATGCGGTCGCGGGCGGTGTCGAAGGCCGTCCCGTACGAGCCCTCCGCCGCGACCCCCTGCCGGGCCACCCACTCCGCGTCGGGCACCGGCCGGTGCCCGGCGTCGAGCTGGTCCCAGGAGGCGAGGCAGCCGGAGCCGACGAAGTGGTGGTTGCCGAGGGACTCCCGGATGCCGAGGTCGGTGAGGACCACGGTGGGGATGCGGCGGTGCAGCGACTCCAGGGCGGCCGTGGAGCTGACGGTGACCAGCAGGTCGGTCCGGTCGAGGACCTCGCCCATGTTCCCGTAGACCAGGCGGAAGTTGGCCGGCGGATCCAGCCGCTGGACGAGCTTCTGGTAGGGCAGTTCCTCGATGTGCGTGGTGTGCTCACCGGGCTTGGAGCGCAGCTTCAGCAGCACCTCGCGCTCGGGGTGCCGACGGGCGTGCCGCACCAGCCGGTCCAGCAGGTACGTGCGGTCCCGGCGGCCGTCCGGGACGGACGGCTGGGCGGCGAACACCACGGTGTAGGGCCGCTGTCCGCCGGTGTAGGCGTCGCCGCCGAGGAACGGCAGCGCGACCTCGGTCACCGACGAGGCGTCGGCGCCCACGCCCTCGTACACGGCGCGGAACCGGTCCGCGTCCTGGCGGGAGTTGGCGAGCACCAGGTCGGCGCCGTGGCGCAGCAGCAGGCCGTCGGCGAGCTTCTCGTAGACGACGCCGACGTATCCGGTGACGACGACGGGCCGGCGCGGCCGGTCCTCCCAGACCCGTCCCAGTCCGTGCAGCATCGCCTGCACACCGCCGCCGACCAGGGCGAGCACGAGGAGGTCGTACGGCTCCTCGCGCATCGCGCGCAGGAACTCGACGGCGGTGACCTCGCGGAGCGAGTCCGCCCGGACGCCGACCTCGCCGAGCTGGCGGGCGGTGGGGGTGGCGCGGCCCCGCAGCAGGTATCCGTCCAGGCGGATGCCCCGGCCGGCCGCGGCCCCCGGCTTCCCGGGTTCCGACGGCGCGATGCGGTTCGCGGTGAGCGCGCCCCATTTCCACCGGGTGTCGGAATCCGCGAGAACCGCGACCCTGAGGGGCTTCGTTGCACTTGCTGGCACGCCGAAGACGCTAGGAAGCGAATTCTAGGCAGGGGCCAACCGTGCCTCAACGAAGAGTTAACAACGCCCCACCGGGAGCCGAACCGGCCCGCGGGAAAGCGGTGCGTAGGCGCGGTACACCGTACGGACGCGGGGAGTTCACCGCCCGGACGGCCATCGGAAAGCCTCCCGGCCGGGCGGCCTCCTAGTGTTCCCCGGGTGCCGAAGCTCTCCGTGATCGTCCCGTTCTGCAATGTCCGGCCGTACGCCCCGGACACCGTGCGCAGTCTCCGCGCGAACGCCCGGCCGGATTTCGAGTTCATCCTGGTCGACGACCATTCCGAGGACGGGACCCCGGCGATCCTCGAGCGCGCGGCCGAGGAGCTCTCGGACGTCGCGCAGGTCCGCCTCGTCCGTCATGACAGGAACCGCGGGATCGCCTCCGCGCGCAACACCGGGCTGGACGCGGCACGGGGCGAGTACCTGGCCTTCCTGGACGGCGACGACTGGCTCGCGCCGGGGTACCTGCCGGGGCTGGTGGCGGCCGTCGAGGGGCTGGGCTGCGACTTCGTCCGCACCGACCACGTACGGGTGACCGGCCGGGCCCGGTCCGTGCAGCGGGTCCCGGTCGGTCTGCGCGACGAGGTGCTGGACCCGCGGGACGCGATCCTGCCCGCGGACCGGACGACCGCGGTGGACTACGTGTACGTCTGGGCCGGCGCCTACCACCGGCGGCTGCTGGAGCGGGGGCTGCTGCACTTCACCGAGGGGCTGCGCACGGCCGAGGACCGGCCGTGGGCCTGGCGGCTGCACCGGGAGGCGGAGTCGTTCGCGGTGGTCGGTCCACCGGGCGTGTTCTACCGGCGCGGGGTCGCCTCCTCCCTCACCCGGATCGGCGACGCCCGCCGGCTGGACTTCATCCACGCCTTCGACCAGATCGTCGCGGAGACGGCGGCGGACCGGGACGCCGGCCGGCTGCTGCCCAAGGCGGTGCGGCAGTACTGCGCGATCATGGCCCACCACCTGGCCGAGGAGGACGCGTTCGAACCGGCCGTGGCCGGGCGGCTGCGGGCGATGTGCGCGGCGGCGCTCGGCCGGCTGCCGCAGGACCTGCTCGCGGAGGTGCTGGAGACGATGGACGTGGGCCGTTCCGCCCGGCTGCGGCGGCTGCGGCGCCGGGCCGGCACGGGGAAGGGAGCCGCGTGATGCCCCGTACCACCCAGATCTTCTGCGCCTCGTCGCTGTACGGCCTGGCCACGCTGGCGGCCGCGATCGAGTCCGGCTGCTTCCCGGCGGCGGAGCGGCGGACGCTGCTGGTGTGCAACGACGCCGCGGTCCCGGAGGGCGCGCCGGCGCTGGAGGGGATGCCCGGCTTCGCGCCGCTGCGCGACCGCTTCGACGACGTGCTCTCCTGGAACGAGGCCATCGCCCCCTTCCACCCGGCGGCCTGGACGCCGCGCGCCGACGACGTCCCGCTCCTGGAGCGGCACCTGCGGCGGCTGTGGGGGCTCGGCGACGACCGCGTGGAACTGGTCGTGGAGTCCCTGCCGGTGCCCCCGGCCCTCACGGTGGCCCGGGTGTTCACCGGGGCCCCGGTCCACGTCTACGCCGACGGGCTGATGAGTTACGGCCCCACCCGCGCCAGGCTCGACCCGCTGGTGGGCACGCGGGTGCGGCAGTCGCTCCACCTGGACCTGGTGCCGGGCCTCACGCCGATGCTGCTGACCGAGTTCGGCGTGCCGGCGCGGGTGGTGCCGGCGGATGCCTTCCGGCGGGCGGTCGGTGAGGTGGCGGACGCGGCGGGCGGGTCGCCCGCGCTGCCGGACGGCTCGGCGCTGCTGATCGGCCAGTGCCTGTCGGCGCTCGGCGTCCTCTCCCCCGAGGAGGAGGACGACCTGCACCTGCGGATGCTGCGGGGGGCGGTCGAACGCGGCCACCGCACCGTCGTGTTCAAGCCGCACCCCCTCGCGCCGCTCCGCCACGGCCGCGCCCCGGCCGCCGAGGCGGAGCGGCTCGGGGTGGACCTCACCGTGCTCGACTCCCCCGTCCTCGCCGAGGCGCTGTTCGAGAGGTCCCGGCCCGCGCTGGTCGTCGGCTGCTTCTCGACCGCGCTGTTCACGGCGTCCGCGCTCTACGGCCTGCCGGTCGCCCGCACCGGCACCGAACGGGTCCTGCGACGGCTGACGCCCTACCAGAACGGCGAACGCGTCCCGGCCGTACTGGCCGACGCGCTGCTGCCCGCCCTGGAGCCCGGCGGTGAGGAGGCCGTCGCCGCCGGTGAACTGGACGGCCTGGTCACCGCGCTCGGCTTCACCATGCAGCCGCGGCTCCACCCGTCCCTGCGCCCGGCCGCCGAGCGCTACCTCGCCCGGCACTTCGGCCCGCGCGCCCGGCTCTGGTTCCGGCGCAAGCGGCTCACCGCGCTGGGGCTCCCCGGCGGCATCCCGAAGCGGCTGGCGTTCCTGCCCCGCAGCACCACCGCACGCCGGGTGGTCCGGCGGGCACGGGCACTGAGGACGGCCGTGCGGCGCTGAGGGGACCGGGCGGGGCGGCCGGGCGGGGCCGAAGTCGGGCGTTGGAGGCCGACTGTTCACCCCTCGTCCATCCGGAGGCCACCGCCGGCCCGCCGCGCTGAGGCACATTCGGCCTCCGACCGGAGGACGGTGGAGGCATGACGAACCCCCTGGCGGGACGGCTCGCGGCACGGCAGGAGGAGGCCGCCGGGCGGGAGCCGCACGGCGTCCGCGAGCGGCGCGTCGAGCGGCCGGGGACCTCCGGCCCGCTGCCCGCCGGGAGCACGGCGGCACGCTGCCCGTGGAGCGGCTGTACGACATGACGAACGACGGGATCCGTGAGCCGTGCCCCGGTGGGGGCGGGCCTCGCACCGATCGCCGCCTCGAGTCCCGAAAGCCCGCGTCCCGAAAGAGAGAACCACGTGCCGAAACTGTCCGTCGTCGTCCCGATGCACAATGTGGAGGCCTTCGCCGAGAGCACCCTGCGCAGCCTCGCCGCCAACGCGCACCCGGACTTCGAGTTCCTGCTCGTCGACGACTGCTCCACGGACGCCACGCCCTGGGTGATCGACCGCTGGGCGGAGAGGCTCCCGGGCGCGCGGGTGATCCGGCACGAGACGAACCTGGGCATCGCCCAGGCCCGCAACAGCGGTATCGACGCGGCCGACGGCGAGCTGATCACCTTCCTCGACGGCGACGACTGGTACGGGCCGCGCCACCTCGCCGGAATGGTGCGGGCCATGGAGGAGCTGGGCTGCGACTTCGCCCGCACCGACCACGTCCGGGTGACCGGCACCGAGCGGGTGATCCGGCGGCCCCCGGCCGCCGTGCGCAACGCCGTGATGGACCCGCGCGACGGGATCGCGCCCGCCGACACGGAGACGATGGTCGACTACCCCTTCGTCTGGGCGGGGATCTACCGCCGGCACCTCTTCGCCGACGGCGGCATGCGCTTCGCGACGGAACTCCGCACGGCCGAGGACCGGTTGTGGATCTGGCGGCTGCACCTGACGGCCCGGACGTACGCGTCCCTGGGACTGCACGGGGTGTTCTACCGGCGGGGCGTGGCGTCCTCGCTCACCCAGGTCAAGGACGACCGTCAGCTGGACTTCATCCCCGCCTACGACGCGCTGCTGCGGGACGTGCGGCAGGACCCGGAGGCCGACCGTTTCCTCCTCAAGGCCGTGCGCACCTACTGCGCCATGATCGCGTTCCACATCGGCAAGGCGGACGAGTACGAGGCCGCGGCGGCCCAGCGGCTGCGGCGCGAGACGAGGGCCGCGCTCCAGCGGATGCCCGAAGAGGCGCTGGAGGAGACCCTCAGGACCATCGACAGCACACGGAGCAGGTTGCTCAGCCGCCTGCGCGACGGGCGGAAGGCTGCCTGACCCATGTCCCGGACGACCCAGATATTCCAGGTCTCGACCCTCTACGGAGCGGCCACCCTCGCCGCGGCGCTGGACGCCGGCCGGTACGGCCCGCGTGACGGGGCGCGGCGCATCCTGCTGGTCTCCAACAACGCCGCGGTCCCCGAGACGGCGCTGCGACTGGACGAGATGCACGGCTACGGGCCGACGGCCGGCCGGTTCGACTCGGTGATCAGCTGGAACGAGACGATCAGCCCGTACCACCCGAGCGCCTGGGGGCCGCGCGGCAACGACACGGCCCTGTGGCAGCGGGCGTTCCGCCTGCAGTGGGGCATCGACGAGGAGGACCGGATCGAGCTCGCCGTCGAGTCGATCCAGGTCAACCCGGCCCGCGCGCTGGCGGCGATCTTCTCCGAGGCCGTCGTCGACGTGTACGCCGACGGTCTGATGAGCTACGGCCCGACCCGGGAGAAGCTGCCGCTGACCCTCGCGCGCCGCATCCGGCGGCTGCTGCACCTCGACCTGATCCCCGGCCTGAAGCCGCTGCTGCTGTCCGAGTACGGCGTCGAGCCCGAGATCGTCCCGGACGAGGCGTTCCGCGGCGTGCTCGACGGGATCTCCGCGGAGGCGGCGGGCGACCCGCGGCTGGCGCCGGTGCTGGAGGAGACGCCGACGGCCGTGCTGCTCGGCCAGTACCTGGCGGCGATCAACGTCCTGAGCGACCGGGAGGAGGAGGAGCTGCACGTCCGCATGCTCACCGGGGCCGTGCGGGCCGGGCACCGGTCCCTCGTCTTCAAGCCGCATCCGACGGCCCCCGCCGGCTACTCGGCGGCGCTGAGCAAGGCGGCGGCGGACGCGGGCGTGCGGCTCACCGTGCTGGACGCCCCGCTGCTGGCCGAGACGCTGTACCACCACTGCCGGCCCGAACTCGTCGTCGGCTGCTTCTCGACGGCGATGGTGACCGCCTCCGCCTACTACGGCGTGCCGGTCGCCCGGGTCGGGACCGAGCTGGTGATGCGGCGCCTGAAGCCCTACCCGAACAGCAACCGCGTCCCGCTGGCCCTGGTCGACCACCTGGTGCCCGACCTGGAGCGGGGGGAGGCCCCGGCGGTCGTCGGCGCGGCGCCGGAGACGTTGTCGCCGCTGGTGCGGGCGATCGGCTTCTGCATGCAGCCCAAGGCGTACCCGGCCCTGCGCGAGCCGACGGCCGACTGGCTGCGCGCCCGCCTGTCCAGTACGCCGGACCACTACTTCCCCGAACTGCGCCTGGCCGAACTGTCCCTGCCCGGCAGCACCCCCCGCACCCGCGCGAGGATCCGGGCGGCCCGGGCCAAGCGCATGGTCGGCAGGAGGATCCGCCGCGGCGCACGCAGGGGGTGAGCGGCGGACCGCCGCGGGCGGGCGCACCGGCCGCCCGGCCCGGCGCTTCCGGGTGCCGCCCGGCCGCGCGGCACCCTCCGCCCCACCCGTCCCGCGGCCAACCGAGACGCACCGGCCACGGCGGTGCCACCCGCCCGTCAACTCCCGTACATCCCACCGTCCGACAGTTGCGCGGTGCCGAACGACATCGCCGTACGCCTGCCGCAGCAACAGGGCGCCCCCGCCACCGAACAGATCCCCGCCCCCGCGCGGGAGCACCGCTTCGACATCGACCTGATGCGGCTCATCTGTTCCGCCACCATCATGCTGGGCCACGTGGGCGCCCAGTTCATCCGCTCCACCGGCAACGACCCGGAGAACGGCGCCGGTACGTACTGGGCCGGCCACATCGCCGAGGCGGTCAACCCCTTCGCCGTCCCCCTGTACTTCGCCATAGCCGGCTGGGCCGTCCTGGTCGGGGCTCCCCCGCGGGACGGCGCCCGCATGTGGCAGCGCGTCGTCCGCAACACCGTCCCGCTCTTCGCGTGGACGGCGGTCTACCTGGTCTGGGCCTGGCTGCGGAACCGCAACGACCGCCCGATGGCCGAGCTGGCGGAGCACTCCCTCTTCGGCTCCGTGCAGCCCGCCTACCACCTGTGGTTCATGTACACCTACATCCCGATCATCATGCTGCTCGCCTTCGCGATGCTGATCAAGGCGGGGAAGCGGCCCTACGGACTCGGGGCGGCCCTGCTCGGCATCGCGGTCCTGCCCAGTGTGCTGACCACGACCGCCGAGGTCACCGGTCGCGAGATGGCCCCGGTGGCCTGGGGATTCGGCACCTACTCCCTGGTGTACGCGGTCGGCGGTGCGCTGCTGTTCGCCCTCCCGGCCGGGGTCGTGCGCACGCGGTGGCCGCTGTACGCGGCGCTGCCGCTCACCGTGGCGGGGGCCCTCTGGTACAACACGCAGGTCCACTACGTACTGCCCAACGCGCACCTCTTCGTCGCCGCGATGAGCATCTGCGTGCTGCTGCTGATCAGCAGGGTCCGGGTGCCCGAGAGGTTCAGGCCGCTGCTGCGGAGGCTGGCCGACGCCGCGCTCGGCGCGTACATGGTGCACGTGCTGTTCGTCGAGGAGATCGTCACCCCGCTGGTGTCGCCGGACCTGAGCGGGCCGGTGGCGGGGCTGCTGCTGGTCGGCCTGGTCGCCGCGGTCATGGCGCTGTCGTTCGCCACCAGCCTGCTGTGGGGGAGGCTGAACCTGCGGCGGCTGCTCGGCTGACCCGGACGGCGCCGCACCCCGTGGACCCCACGCGGAGTTCGCCACGTGTTCGCACGCCGCTCGGCTCCGCGCCCCCTGCCCACCACGGCCGCGCGCCTAGCCTGTCCCCCACCGCGAACCGCACCACTCCCCTCCCCCGCTCCCGACGGATCGAGGTCCCGGTTCATGAACAGCCGCGCCCTGCTCACCAGCTCCGCTTCCCGTCGTCTGCTGCGTCCGGTCGCCGACCTCATCGACCGGCGCATCGACCGGCGGCTGCGCGCGGCCGCCGCCGCCGACGCGGCGGGCAGAGCGGAGCTCCGGGAGGCGGCCGAGACGGTGAAGCGCCAACAGCTCACCCTCGACCTGCTGCTCGGTCCGTCCGGCCGCGGGCTGTCCCGGATCGTGAGCCCCGGTCCGCTGAACCGGCTGCACTCCGAGGTGGCGGAGCTGGCCGGGGACCGGGACGCCGCCGTCCGCAACGTGGCCACCGCGTACCGGCTGCTGGTCGCGCTGGAGTCGCTCGGGTCCGGCCGGATCGCGGGCGGCACCATGAACATCTGCGGCAAGCTCGGCACGATCCCGCTGCTCGACCCGCCGAACGACGAGATCCTGGAGATCGGCACCCTGTACGGCATGTTCTCCGCCGGGCTGATCCGGATGATGGAGCGCGACGGCCGCAGGCCGGGCGTGACGATCGTCGACCCGTTCGCCGGAGTGCAGCTCCAGCCGGGCGCCCCGCGGCGCGCCGACCCCTCCGGCACCCCGGTCGACGAGCACGCCGTGCGCGCCAACCTCGCCCTGGCCGGTCCGGCGGGCGCGGCCGCCCGGATCCTGCGGGGCTTCTCTTCGGACCCCGCGATCCGCGCGGCCGTCTCGGACCGCGCCTACGGGGTGATCGTCATCGACGGCGACCACTCGGCCGAGGGCGTCGCCGAGGACCTGGCGTGGGCGGAGGAGATCGCCGCGCCGGGCGCGATCGTCGTCCTGGACGACTTCGGCGACCCCAAGTGGCCCGGCGTCGAGGAGGCGCTGGACAAGCACCTGGCGGGCGACACCCGCTTCACCTGCCTCGGCAGGGCGGCGCTGTCGGCGTTCCTGCGCGCCTCCTGACCTCAGGACGTCCCGTGCCGGGCCCCGATCCCCGCGATCAGCGGGGCGGGGCCCCTCGACGTGCCGGTCGTGGTCCTCGAAGATCCCCCGCCCGGCCCGGGCCGCGAGGGGGGGAGGAGGTGGACCCCTCCCCCGGAAGGGGTGCGGCAGGTCGTCGCCGCCCACGTGCACTCCTCGGCCGGCGTCCAGGACGCCCACGGCCTGGGCCGGCGGCTGGACGACGGGCGGAGGAGCCGCCGCCGGACACCTGTGAGGAGGAGCGCCGTCCGATCGCCGCGCGGATGCTGGAGTTGCCCACCGGCGCCCACCGGCGCCCACCGGCGCCCACCGGGGCGAGACCCGGCGGGGCCGGGCCACCCCGGGTCCTCGCCCACCGCGGAGACCCGCACGGCGCCCGGTGCACGGCCCCGCGCACCGGACGCACGGGGCGGGGCTGTTCCTCGTCCGCCCGGACGGTTACGTGGGCCGGTCCTGGGACACGCCGGCCGGACTCCCGGAGTACCCGGCCCGGTTCGGCGGGCGCTGACCCCTACGCGCTCGCCAGCGACAGCTTCGCCGCGAAGCCCAGGAACAGGGCGCCGGCCGCCGAGGTCACTCCCGCCGACAGGCGCCTGCGGCGGCGGAAGGCGGCGGCGAGCCGGGTGCCGCCGAAGATCAGCGCGCTGAGGTAGAGCACGCTGGCGACCTGGGCGAAGGCGCCGAGGACGACGAAGGAGAGCGCCGGGTGGGCGTAGGCCGGGTCGACGAACTGCACGAAGAAGGCGATGAAGAACAGGATCGCCTTGGGGTTGAGCAGACTGACGACCAGGGCCCGGCGGAACGGGCGCTCACCGGACGCGGACGCGGCCGGGGCCTCGGCCGCTTTCCCGTCCCGCCGCGTCCGCCACATCCCCCACGCGGCCCGCAGCATCCCGACGGCCAGCCAGGTCAGGTATCCGGCGCCCGCGTACTTCACGATGCCGAAGAGCACGGCGTTGGCCTGGAGCAGGGAGGCGACCCCGGCGGCCGAGAGTGTCATCAGCACGGCGTCCCCGCACCAGACGCCGGCGGCGGCCGTGTACCCGGCGCGCACACCGCGGCGGGCGGCGACGGAGAGGACGTAGAGGGAGTTGGGACCGGGCAGCAGGACGATGAGGATCAGTCCCGCCAGGTAGGTGGGGAGGTCGATGACGCCGAACATGGAGCGGAGTGTCGCACGGGGGTGCGGCATCCCGCTCCGGTGTTTCAGCCGTCGAGAAGGGTGTCCGCCGAGATCTCGACCCGCACGCCGGCCGGATCCGGCACGATCACGTCCCGACCCCCCTTGAAGCGCTGGGGGTCGGGGCACGTGCCGCCGTCCGGCTCGGTGTGGAGCAGGACCTCATCGTGTTCGCGGTCCGCGATCAGGTAGGGCGGGATGCCGGCCTGGGCGCAGCACTCCGCCTCGGGACCGAGATCGTCGGACCAGTTGGACGACGCGATCTCGACGACCATGACGAACGGCTTCCGTCCGTGATCACTCATACGGAGCAACCGGCCGGGTCAGAAGGCATCCGAGGGCACGTATGTGCCCCAGACCTCGCGCAGCGCGTTGCAGACCTCGCCCACCGTGGCGCGGGCCTTCAGGGCGTCCTTCATCGGGTAGAGGACGTTGTCCTCGCCCCCGGCGGCCTTCTTCAGGGCCGCCAGGGCCGCGTCCACCGCCCGCTGGTCGCGTTCCGCGCGGAGCTTCGCCAGGCGTTCGGCCTGCTGGGCCTCGATGGCGGGGTCGACGCGGAGCGGCTCGTAGGGCTCCTCCTCGTCGAGCTGGAAGCGGTTGACGCCGACCACGACGCGCTCGCCGGAGTCGGTCTCCTGGGCGATGCGGTAGGCGGAGCGCTCGATCTCGTTCTTCTGGAAGCCGTGCTCGATGGCGTTGACCGCGCCGCCGAGGTCCTCGACCTTCCGCATCAGCTCCAGCGCCGCCGCCTCGACGTCGTCGGTCATCCTCTCGATGACGTAGGAGCCGGCGAACGGGTCGACGGTCGCCGTCACGTCCGTCTCGTAGGCGAGGACCTGCTGGGTGCGCAGGGCGAGGCGGGCGGACTTGTCGGTCGGCAGCGCGATCGCCTCGTCGAAGGAGTTGGTGTGCAGCGACTGGGTGCCGCCGAGCACCGCGCCCAGGCCCTGGACGGCGACGCGCACCAGGTTCACCTCGGGCTGCTGGGCCGTCAGCTGCACCCCGGCCGTCTGCGTGTGGAAGCGCAGCATCAGCGACTTGGGGTTCTTCGCGCCGAACTCCTCCTTCATCACCCGTGCCCAGATCCTGCGGGCCGCGCGGAACTTGGCGACCTCCTCCAGGATCGTGGTGCGGGCCACGAAGAAGAACGACAGGCGCGGGGCGAAGTCGTCGACGTCCATGCCGGCCGCGACCGCCGTGCGCACGTACTCGATGCCGTCCGCGAGGGTGAAGGCGATCTCCTGGGCGGGCGAGGCGCCCGCCTCGGCCATGTGGTAGCCGGAGATCGAGATCGTGTTCCACCGGGGGATCTCGGCCCTGCAGTACTTGAAGATGTCGGCGATCAGCCGCAGCGAGGGCTTGGGCGGGAAGATGTACGTGCCCCGCGCGATGTACTCCTTCAGCACGTCGTTCTGGATCGTGCCGGTGAGCTGGTCGGCGCTCACGCCCTGTTCCTCGGCGACCAGTTGGTAGAGCAGGAGCAGCAGGGCGGCGGGGGCGTTGATCGTCATCGACGTGGAGACCTTGTCCAGCGGGATCCCGCCGAACAGCACCCGCATGTCGTCGATCGAGTCGATGGCGACGCCCACCTTGCCGACCTCGCCGTGCGCGATCGGGGCGTCGGAGTCGTGGCCCATCTGGGTGGGCAGGTCGAAGGCGACCGACAGGCCCATCGTGCCGTTGGCGATCAGCTGTTTGTAGCGGGCGTTGGACTCCGTCGCCGTGCCGAAGCCGGCGTACTGGCGCATCGTCCAGGGCCGTCCGGTGTACATGGTCGGGTACACGCCCCGCGTGAAGGGGTACGCCCCCGGCTCGCCCAGTTTCCCGGCCGGGTCCCAGCCCTCGAGGGACTCCGGCCCGTAGACCGGTTCGATGGGCAGTCCACTCTCGGTGGACCGGGCACTGCCCGACTCGCGCGCCATGGTGTGATGCCTCCCGCTGAGCGGCTCTGCTCTGCTCTGCTCGACTCGCCCGCCCGGTACCCGTCGGTTACCCGTCGGTACAGGCCGACCCTTCGACGGACTGTAGCGGTGCGCGTGCGATCCGGTGGAGGGGCGCACGCTGGGACCTTCCTCACAGCCTCGGTGGGAGCCCGCTCACAGCACCACCTCGGCGGTCGTCTTCCGGTCATCCACCACCATGCCCCCTTGTTCGCCGGCGGTCACGTCCGGGGAACATTCTCGGGTGACGGCCGGGCGCGGCCGCCGGGACGACGGGGAGGGGCCGGGGTGCGGAGCAGGGGCACGGTGAGGAAGGGGATCGCGGGTCTCGCGGCGCTGGCCGCCCTGACCGCGGGGGCGGCGGGCTGCACGGTGCGGCCCGCCGGGGAGGGCGGGGCGCCGGTGCGCATCGAGGTGCCGGGCCGGACGTCCTCCGCGCCGGCGCCGGAGTCGGATCCTGCGTCACGGGCTCCGGACGACGGCGGGGGGTCCGTCCGCCCCGGCGCCCCGGCGCCGCGCGTGCTGTGGTCCCCCGGTGACTCCGGGCGCGACGTACGGGAACTCCAGGCCCGGCTGCGGCAGGTCGCCTGGATCTTCCACGGCCCCACGGGGACGTACGACGAGCCGACGGTGAAGGCGGTCCGGGGCTTCCAGGGCAAGCGCGGACTGCCGAGGACCGGGGTGACCGACTCCGTCACCTGGCGGCGGCTGCTCGCCATGACGCGCGAACCGGGGAAGTGGGAGCTGTATCTGATGGGCGGCCAGCCGGCCGACGCGCCCGACCCGCGGTGCCGGACCGGCCGCGTGCTGTGCATCAGCAAGTCGAGCCGCACCCTGCGCTGGATGATCGACGGGCGGACGGTGTCGACGACGCCGGTCCGCTTCGGCTCCGCGTACACGCCGACCCGCGAGGGTGTCTTCCACGTCTACTGGAAGTCCCGGCACCACGTGTCCACGCTCTACGACTCGCCCATGCCGTACGCCATGTTCTTCAGCGGCGGCCAGGCCGTGCACTTCTCGGCCGACTTCGCCGCACGGGGGTACGCCGGCGCCTCGCACGGCTGCGTCAACGTACGGGACGAGGCGGCGATCGCCCGGCTGTACGGGCAGGTGCGCGAGGGCGACAAGGTCGTCGTGCACGAGTGAGACGGGGCGCGGGCGGGACCGGGGGAACGTGTCCCGCCCGCGCCGGATGCACGTGCCGTGGGTACGGGGGGAACCCCGGCTCCGTGCGACAGCCGATGACCAGTCGGCTCACTCCTTACTGCGTCACGAGCGCCGAAAGTGTCACACCTGCCGAGAAAGAACTTCAGCGGTCAACGAAAGGGCAGGTCGGAGGCGGTGTCACCGGTTCTTCCCGCCGCCCTTGCCGTGGCTCCCGGCACGGCCCTTGCCGTTGTCGGCGCCGTTGCCCTTGCCGTTGTCGGCGCCGTCGCCCTCACCCTTGTTCGCGCCGTCGCCCTCGCCTCGGCCGGTGCCGTTGCCCTGCCCCTGCCCCTGCCCCTGCCCCTTGTTCCCGCCGTCGGCCTTCCCGTTCCCGTCGCCCCGGTGGGCTCCCCCTCCCGCGCCGGACGCGCCGCCGGACGCGCTCGGCGCACCGGACGTGCCCGACGGGGACAGCACGCCCTCGCAGTACGGGCCGACGCGGGAGGGGGAGCCCGCGGCGTCCTCGAGGAGCCGTGCGCGTGCGCCGTTCAGCGCCTCGCCGTCGCGCCACGCGCGGCAGGCCGCGGCGGTCTGCTTCCAGCCGCGCCCGGAACGGACCGCGCCGTCACCGGTGTCCGCGCCGGGCTCCCCCGGCGCACGGGACCCGTCGGCGTCCCCCGCGCCGTCCTCGGCCGTACCGGCGGTGCTCCCGGAGCGCCGGCCCCCGGGAGCGGCCCCGTCCGGTGCGCCGTCCTCCGGCGGAGGCGACACCAGGGGGTGCCCGGGACGGGTGCCGGTGGCCGTGACGGAGGCGGCGGGGTCGGACGGGGTGGCCGGGAGCCCGGTCCCGGCCAGCACCGCGGCGCCCCCGGCCACGCCGACGACCATCGCGGCGGCCAGCCCGAGGTACGCGGAACGTCCTCGCCGGGTTCCGCCGGCGGTTCCGGAACGATCACCGCGCGGGGCGCCGATACGGATCGGCCCGATCCCGGAGGGGGCCGTTCCGCCGGGGTGGTCCGCACCGCCGGCCGTCCCGGTCCGCCCCTCCCGTTCTTCGCGCGCCGTGCGAAAGGCGGCCAGGGCGGCCGCCTCTCCGGGAAGTTCCCCGCCGTCCGACGGAGGTGGCGAGGAGAGCGCACCCAGTGTTCCGGCGAGCCGTCGGGCCTGGTCACGGGCGACGGGATCGGCAGTTTCCGGAGGCTCTCCGTTCAGTAAACGCTCCGCCTCCCCGCGGTTGAGCCACCTGTACTGCTCGTCGGCCATCACATGTCCTTCTGCGTCCGCGTTCGCATCTGCGTCACACTCGCGGACGTCACCGTACGACGGCGGGGTTGTCTCTGGGGAGGAAGGGCGTCGAGCACCCCGGCGGGTTCCGGATGGGCTTCCGGGTCGGCGCCGAGCAGCTCGGCCAGGCGCTTCAGGCCCCGGTGCGCGGCCGTCCGCACGGCGCCCGGCCGCTTGCCCAGCGTCTCGGCGGCGGACTTGGCGTCGAGGCCCACGACCACCCGCAGGACGACGGCCTCGGCCTGGTCCTGCGGCAGCCGGGATATCAGGGAGAGCGCACGGTCGGTGGCCAGTGCCTCCATGGCCTCGCCGGCGGTGTCCGACTCGGCGGCCCGCCCGGTCAGTTCGGTCTCGTCGCCGCCGATCGCGGGACGGCGTCCGCGCATCCGTATGTGGTCCAGCGCGCGGTTGCGGGCGATACGGGCGGCCCAGCCGCGGAACCGGTCCGCGTCGCCGGTGAAGCGTTCCAGGTCACGGGCTATCTGCAGCCAGGCCTCGGACGCCACGTCCTCGGCGTCGGGCTCGCCGACCAGTGTCCGTACGTATCCCAGCAGCCGCGGGTGCACCGCGCGGTACACGGCCCGGAACGCGGTCTCGTCCCCGTCCCGTGCCGCACGCACCGCGGCGGTCAGCTCCGCGTCGTCCCCCAGCACGCGCGCGCCCTTCTGCGCCTGAACCGGCACCGCTCTCGCGGACCGGGTTGTTCGCCGTCGTGGTTGCTCAGTTGTCGGTTGCGGTCTCGAGGCCGCGGGTGGTTCGTGGTCATGTGTCCGCCACGGCCTGGCGCGAAAGGCACGTTACGGCTTGAATCCCCTTCCCGTCCATGTCCGTCCAAGATGCAACTGACCCGTGACACAGGAGGGTGTGACAGAAAGCGCACGCGTGGCGCTGTAGGGAGTACGGGCCGCCGCGCGGCCCGTGGCGCGCGACGGCCGGGGCCTCTCCTGTGGGGGGTGGCGGCCCCGGCCGTTGCCTTGGCGCCTCCCCCGGACGGGGAGGGGGAGTGGGGCCCCGGCCCGCCGCGGACCGCCTCCGGGGGACCGCCCGCGGCGGCGGGGCGGCGCGCCGTCAGCTCCGCCGGAAGAACTCCACCTCCGCCAGGGCCAGGTGACGCCCCGGGGCCAGCCCGGCGGGTGAACGCAGCACCAGCCGCACCGTCTTCACGTCGCTGATGCCGGTGGGGATCGTCTGCGGGCCCGGCTTGTCGCCGAGGGTGATCTTCTGGCGGTGCTTCGTGCCGTCCTCCGCCGTCGCCTCCAGGTCCACCCGGAGCGCGCGCGCCTGGCGGGCGTACTCCTCGGGGGACCTGGACGCCCCGTTGGTGATGATCAGGTCGACCAGGCGGAACGGCTCGCGGAAGGTGTAGGTCACCGAGGCGCCCGGTCCGGGCGCGCCCCAGTAGCGGTTGTTCAGCCCGTCCGTGGTGTCCTCGGCCGGATGTCCGGGCACCGCGCCGCTCGCCTCGACGTCCACCGGGGTCACGGGGGTGGCCTTGCCCAGTTTGTCCCGGGTGTCCTCGAACAGGGCCCGTCCGGCGGGCAGCAGCAGGAGACCGGCCGCGCACAGCGCCAGCACCACGGCCAGGATCACGAGGAACCGGAACGCCGCGCCCGAGCCGGTACGCCTCCGGCGCCGGAACGGCCACACCGTCCGCCACCACGGCAGCGGGGCGGGCTTCTCGGCGGGCCTCAGCTCCGCCGCGCAACGCCGGCAGAACCGGCGCTCGGGCCGGTTGGGCGTACCGCAGGCGGGGCACGTCCGCCCCACCACGCCGCCCTCCTCCACCACCACGGGCCGTACGACGGGCCGGGGGGCCACCGGCTTCGCCGGGAGGACGGGGAGCACGGGGTCGGAGTCGGGGTGCGGCGCGGCCGGGGGGCGGGGGGCGACCGGGGAGGACGGGGCGGTGGGGGGCCGGGGAGCCGTCGGGGAAACGGTGGGAGCGGCTGCCGCGGGGGCCTCCGGAGAGGGGGCCCCGGCCTCCTCTTCGCGCACGGGATCCGGGGAGCCCGTGCGGGAGGCGCCGGGCGCGGCGGGGGGCGGAGGGCTTGTGGTCACCGGGTGGGCGGGGGCGGCGCCGTGACCCTCGGCGGTGCCGGATCCCTGCTCGGTGCCGGGCCTGTCGCCGGTGCCTGGTCCGTCGTCGGCGCCGGGCCCGTCGTCGTCGGCGCGGGAGTCCGCGGTGGCCGCGGCCAGGAGGTCCGCAGGCGCGGCCGGGACGTCCGGGACGTCCGGGACGTCCGGGATGCCCGCCTCGTCGAGCGCACGGCCCGTGAGCCGGGAACGCAGCGACGCCCCGAGGGCACGCGCGGCCGACAGGGGGCCGCCCTCCGAGAGGTCGGCCGCGGACGCCTCCGGGGAGGTGACGTCCGGGAGGGCCGGGGCGGCCGCCGAGAGGCCGGTGGGGACCGGGTCCGCCTCGGGCTCCGCGGCGGCCGGACGAGCGGCCGGACGAGCGGCCGGACGGTCCGGGGCGGCCGGACGGTCCGGGCCCACCCCGGGCGCCGGGCCGGCCTGGGACTCCACGGGCGCCGGGCCGGCCGGAGGGCCCGTCGGTTCCGCGGCCGCCGGAGGCGCCGGGGCCGTCGGGGTCGTGGCGCGGTCCGCCGCGGGCGGGGCGTCCGACCAGCCCAGGTAGGTGCCGCAGTTGCCGCAGAAGTCGTCCGCGGGGTCGTTGGACGCCCCGCACGCGGGACACGCACGCATGCGTCAGTTCCCTTCCTCGGCGGGTGGGCCGGACAGGACCTCCACCCGGAACGCCGTGTGCACCGGGCACATGGCCCGGACGATCTCGTGGGCCCTGTCCGCGTCCACCGGTGTCCCGCCGGCCGGCCAGACCCGGACCAGCACCTCGGCGGGCGGCTCCGGCGGCAGAGCGGAGCCGGCGGTGTCCGACCACACCGCGCCGCCGTCGCCGGTCACCTCGGCGCGCGCGCCGAGTGCGAGCCCCAGGGCCTCCACCAGCCCGCGCCGGGTGCCGCGCCACCGGTGCAGGTGCACCGCGCGGACCACGGCCTCACGGCGCCGTTCCACCGGCCACCGCGAGTCGTCCGAGGCGCCCACCCAGGACGCCAGCCAGGCCAGGAAGTCGACCGGCGTCACCCGGGGGTCGAGGTAGGCGGGCAGGTTGTCGAGGGTCGAGAACACCGGCGCGAGGACGGTGTCGAGCCCGGCGGTGAAACGCTGCGCGAAGTCGTCGTCGGCGTACAGCGCGGGCAGTTGCCCGCCGATCGGGTGCCTGCTCGGCAGACCGGGTATCGCGGCGCGGCTCATCCCCGGCCCTCCGCCCCGGCCGCCGTCACGACCACCTGGTGCTGGTGGGAGAAGACCAGCGCGCCCGCGGACAGGTCGATGCGGTCCGTGGGGGCGCCGCGGCGGCCGGTGACGGGGTCGGCGGGGAACAGCCGGACCTCCTCGACCAGGGCGTTGCCGGTGGCGCGTTGCAGGACGCCGAAGACCTCGCCGTACTGGACGGGCCGCCCGAAGGGCCATCCGGTGCCGTCCGGGCCGCCGACGAGCGGGTTGAGGTGGCCGAAGAGCGCGTCGAGCGCGGCGGCGCGGACCCGGTCGGTGTCGCCGGGGGCCGCCGAGAGCCGGGCCACCACCGTGACGCCCTGGTAGACCGGCGGCTCCACCACGAGCCGGGTGCCGATCAGCCGCCGTTCGTCGAGGCTCGCGGTGATCGCCGCGAGCACCTGGTCCGAGGGGATCAGCTGCTCGAAGCGCAGCCGGTCGTCGCCCTCGTCGGCCACCGCGTCCGGCACCACCAGGACCCGTACCGCGCCGGGCGCGTCCGCGGCCGGCAGACAGCGCACCCGGCGCACCGAGGGCGCGGCCCGGCGGCTGATGGCCTCGTAGTCCTCGGCGGTCACCGCGCGGTCCTGCATGCGGAGCGCCTCCGGCGCGCGCAGCCTGGCGTTCTCGACGGTCTCGCCGGCCACGCCTCCGCGCGCCGCCTCCCGGTTGACGACCCGGGCGACGTACGGCACGGAGCTGAGCAGCACGGAGATCGCGCCGCGGGCCACGTTGCCCGCGGGGCCGCCGCCGGTGCGGTAGCGGGCCACCCGGATCCGGGCGCCCTTGGGCGGCACCGCGCCGCACTGCCGCAGCGTGCCGTCGGGTTCGCGCAGCGCCGGGGGGAAGAGGAACTCGCCGGTGGTGGCGTCCACCCGGACGTGCCGGTCGGCGGGTCCGGAGCGGCCGAAGTGCTCCACCACCTCCCAGCGCTGCCAGCCCTCGTCGGAGGACACCTCCACCACGGGCGGCCCGGCGTCCAGGAGGACCGGCGGGCGGCCGAGCCGGAAGGTCTGCCCGGCGACCCCCTCCGAGGTGCCGAGCGGCACGTCGGTCACGGTCTCGGCGTGCTCGACGGCCATGGTGCCGCCGACGGTGAACACCGCCGCCTCGCGCACCGTCGGGGACTCCGAGTAGAACGGCTGGCCCGGCTCCGCCTCGGTGACCCGGCAGCGCAGCCAGCCGGCCCGGGTGCCGCCGATCACCGACGCCGTGTGTCCGGCCGGCACGTGCACGATGACCTCGCCGGGCCGGTTCAGGCCGCCGGTGGTGTCGGCGCCGGTCTCGCACGGCCGCCAGCCGCCGCCGTCCCAGGCCTCCCACACCAGCGGGGGCTGGCGCGGGTCCACGCCGATGCCCTCGACGCGGCTGTCCAGGCGCACCGCGACGATGCAGCGCGGCACCGCCGTCGGCAGGCCGAACAGCAGCGCGTCGCCGGGCTCCGGCGTGGTCTGGAAGCAGGGGATGTCGAGGCCGTCGGCGAGCATGCCGGTCCGGTCGCTCTGCTCGCCGGTCCTCGGCGCGGTGACCAGGCGGGTCAGCTCGCTGGGCAGGATGCGCAGTTCGCCGGTGGTGGTGAAGACCACGGGCTCGTCGGACTCGCCGCCCGCGGTGGTCACCTCGGTGCCCGCGGGCAGCGCGACCGTGTCGGCCTGCGGCGCCGAGAGCCAGAAGTCGACGTCGGCACGGGCCGCCGTCGGCGGGAACAGGCGGATGCCCAGCAGGTCGAGGAACGCGGTGTAGTTCTTGTCCGGGACCCGGTTCAGCCGGTACAGCAGCTGGTCCACGAGGTAGGCGAACGTCTCGATCAGGGTGACGCCCGGGTCGGAGACGTTGTGGTCGGTCCATTCCGGGGCGCGCTGGCGCACGTACCGCTTCGCCTCGTCGACGAGTTGCTGGAACCGCCGGTCGTCCAGGTTCGGGGAGGGCAGGGCCATCAGTCCGCGCCCGCTTCCTCGGCCCCCTCCTCGGAGGGGATCGTGTAGAAGGGAAAGACCAGGTTGCGCCGGTCGTTGGTGGATCGCAGGGTGTAGTGCACGTCGATGTAGAGGGTGCCGTCCTCGACCGCGTCGAAGGCGACCACCACGTCGTCCACCGTGATCCGCGGCTCCCACCGCTCCAGGGCCTCGCGCACCTGCTGCGCGATGCGCCCGGCGGTGGCGCCGTCGCCGGGGGCGAAGACGTGGTCGTGGATGCCGCAGCCGAACTCCGGGCGCATGGGGCGCTCGCCGGGCGCGGTGCCGAGCACCAGACGGATCGCCTCCTCGATCTCCCGTTCCCGTTCGACCAGGGCGATCCCGCCGGTGGGCCCGACCCGCAGCGGGAACCCCCAGCCGCGGCCGACGAACCGCTCGCTCACACCGCACCGCCGATCACGACGTTCATGGCGCCGGGCAGGACCCTCGCGCCGCACGCCGTCCGGTCGCGTGCCCGCGCGGCCGGCAGCCCGCCGATGAGGACCTGTCCCGAGGTGATCCCGGCCGGGTCGGGCACGATCACGTTGGCCGGGCCCATGGCCGCGTGCTGGGGCATCGCGCAGACGTGCAGGCTGCCCACGACGGCGGCGGAGCGGCCGCCGATCAGGACGGTCGCCGCCGCCCGCGCGGCGGCGGGCGGCGGGGTGGTGATCCGGCCGCCGTGGTCGGTGGGGTCACCGGTACGGGCTGCGGCTGGCATGCGGTACTCCTCGGAGGATGTCGGGGGACGGCGGGCGGGGGTCAGTTGATGTGGATCATCTTGGCCTTCAGGACGCCGAGCAGGCCGCCGTCGACGGTGACGCCCGAGCGGCCGGTGACGTTCACGTCGCGGCCGTCGACCTTCACGCCGGCCAGGCCCCGGATGTCCACGTTCCGGCCCGACACGCTCACGTCGCCCTCCCCCGCGTCCAGGGTGATGCCCTGCTCGTCGAGCACGACGGAGCTGAGGGGCTGCCGGGCCCGGCCCTTCCCGGAGTACACCGTCAGCTCGATCCGGTCCCGGCGGTCGTCGAGGAACACCTCCAGGTGCTCGTCGGCGGTCATCAGCCGCACCCCCGAGCGACCGGGCGCCCGCGCGTCCAGCAGCTCCACCCGGTGCCCCGAACGCGACACGAAGGAACGGCGGTTGACCTTCCCGGTGGTGCCGTCGACCAGCGGCACGTCGTGCGGCGAGGGCTCGTCCACGCCGTTGTAGAGCCCTCCGATGACGTACGGGCTGTCCAGCAGGCCCTGTTCGAAGCCGACCAGGACCTCGTCGTTGACCTCGGGGCTCACCACGCCCCCGCCGCCCCTGCCGCCCCACTGCACGGTGCGCACCCAGTCGGTGACGTAGGTGTCGTCCAGCCAGGGGAACCTCAGTCTCACGGCGCCGCTCTCGGCGCCGCCCGGCTCCCGCACGTCGGTCACCACGCCGATCGCCAGCCCGGGGATGCGCGGGCCGCGG
Organism: Streptomyces sp. NPDC126497; assembly: GCF_040302425.1. Lineage (NCBI taxonomy): Bacteria > Bacillati > Actinomycetota > Actinomycetes > Kitasatosporales > Streptomycetaceae > Streptomyces > Streptomyces sp. NPDC126497. Next base: position 3,106 of record NZ_JBEORT010000055.1, on the reverse strand, counting down.
GAGGGCGCGTTGGCTCCGGTGACCAGGCCGGTCAGGGAGCGGTCCGGGCTGGCGCTCACCCACACCGTCGTACGGTATCCGCCGTGCGGTTCCAGGACGTGCTGGACCGCCGTCGCCGTGTACTTGCCGGTGAAGGCCTGTCCGACGTTGCCGAGCGCCACGGGCTTGCCCGCCCGCAGCCGCGGGTTGCCCTCGACCAGCGCCTCCAGTTCGCCGAATCCGGCGCTCACCTGGCCGGCCACCGCGTCGGCGACCGCCCTGGTCTCGGCCTGGGTGCGGTACGGGGTGTCGGTGACCGTCAGCTTCGACCTGCCGAACCGGGCGGCGAACGCGGGGCTCAGCCCCGGCAGCACCGTGTCGCTGTCCACCGAGGGGCGGTCGGCCACCAGCGGCCGCTTGGTGGTGACGTCCCAGCCGCGCACCTCCACCCGCTGTGCCCCGTCCGCGGCCGACAGGGAGGCCCGCAGCGCCAGCAGGTTCCGCCCGTACTCCAGCACCATCGGGTTCCGGGTGGCGGACGTGGACGGCGCGGGCGCGCCGGACGCCTTCTCCGGCTTCGTGAACTGGAGCAGCCCCTGGTCGTCGACGCGCACCTGCGCGCCGCTCTCGGCGGCCAGGAACTGGAGGAAGTCCCAGTCGGAGACGTTCGCCTGCGACAGCTGCTTGTAGGTGACCGGCGCGGCCTGCACGGTGCCGCAGGCCAGGCCCGCCCCGGCGGCCACCTTGCGGACGATGGCCGCCGCCGTCATGTTCCGGTACGCCACCACCTTCCGGCCGCGCTGGAGGCGGTGCGCCTTGGAGTAGGCGCGCACCACCGTGAACGAGCCGGTGCGGTCCCGGTCCAGTTCCAGGGCCGTCACCTCGCCGTTGAACAGCCGCTCGCGCGCCTGGCCGGACACGGTCACCACCGACACCCTCAGCGGGGTGCCGATGGTGATGCCGGTCTCCTGGAGGAACTCGTGGTCGGGGTCGCGGAAGGTGAGCACCGCCGCGTCCGGCAGGCCCACGTTCTCGTCCACCACGCAGCTCACCAGCTGGGCGGCCCAGACCTGCGGGAGCTCGGCGGGCGTCTCCACGATCGGGTCCGCCGCGAAGGACCGGCCGCCCTGTTCCACGGCGGTGCTCACCGCTCCCCCTCGGCGTCCGCGTCCCGCAGCCCCGGCACCACCAGTTCGGTGCCGGGCTCCAGGGCCATCGGGTCGTCGATCCCGTTCGCCTCCGCGATGACCCGCCAGGCCGTCGCGTCGCCGTACTCCCGCCAGGCCAGCAGGGCCAGGCTGTCGCCCGCCACGACGGTGTGCGTGCTGCGGGCGGTGCGGGAGCCGGAGGTCGGGTTCTGCCCCGCCGGGTCGACGCTCGCCTCCTCGATCGACAGCCGGCAGGTGGCCCGCAGCGGCTTCCCGTCCACGTCGAACAGCGTGTACGACACCGACAGGCTGGAGAGGACCCCGTCGAACGAGGTGGTCCGCGCGGTGCCCCACTCGAACCGCACCCACGGACTGGCCGGCTTCTTGCGGCCGAGGCTCACCGGGGTCGGCACGCACGCCTTCATCAGCTTCTCCACCGCCTGCTCCACGGAGTTGTCGTGCTTGGCGGTGGCGTCCAGGAACACTTCCAGGCTCAGCGTGCGCGGGCCGCTGCCGACGAACTCGGGCAGCGCCGACTGCCCCGCCATCCGGGACGGGGTGCGCCGCCACTCGGTGGTCTTCTGCAGCTCCAGGCTGTTGGGGTTGAACTGGAGGTCCAGCCGCGCGATCGTCCCGCCCGGCTTCGCGCCGACGGAGGCCGGGGGCTCCTTCAGCGTCAACTGGGCCCTGGCCCGACTGGAGCGGAACACTGTGGACACGCCGGGACTTCCTTTCCGGGGCGGGGTGCGGGTGGTGCGGGACGGTGGGCGGGTGCGGGTCAGGAGGGGCGCAGCCCCTCGTGGGCGATCTCCAGGGTCTCCACCGCGGCCTGCGAGTTGCTGGGGTCGAAGGACGGGCCCTGCCAGCGCACCGGCACGATCCCGAACACCTGCCAGCCGATGATCCGGCTGAGGTTCGGCTTCAGCGCCACGATCTCGCCGTCCTTGGGCTCCACCCGCTTCAGCGTCTCGTCCAGCCAGCGGCCGATCTTCGCCGTGTCGGCGGTGACCGGCCGGGTGAGCGTGATGTTCGACCAGGTGACGCGGCCGGGCAGCTGCCAGGCGAAACCGTTGTTGCCGCCCTCCGCGTAGCTCTCGATCTCCACCTCGGCGCCCATGCCGGAGCAGGTGTTGAAGGCGCCCAGGTCGTTGCCGCCGATCGTGAGCCGGAAGAACACGCTGCTCGCGAAGATGTTGTCCGTCATCCGTCCGTCATCCGTTCCGTGCCGTGCCCTCAGCGGCGTCCGTCGTAGGGGCGACCCGTGCGTTCCCGGCCGCGCCGCAGTTCGGTGCGCAGCAGGCGGGCCACGGGGTCGAGCAGGCGGCGCGCCAGGTCGTCCAGGTCGGCGCCGGGGTTCTGCGGGGAGTCGGCCGACCGGTCCGCGCGCCCGGCGGAGCCCTGGGGCACCGCGAGGTCGCCGGCGGCGGAGACCGACGACGAACGGGCCCGGTCCGGCCCCGTCCTGGCCGGTACGGCCCTGACCGGTACGTCCTTGGCCACGGCGAGGTCACCGGCGGGGGAGGTGTCGCGCTGGACCGGGGTCGTCGTGCGGCCGTTTCCCCCGCCCGTCCCCGGCCCCGGCGTCACGGTCCTCGGGCGGACCACGGGGACGGGTCCCGCCGGCGCCGGCGCCGTCGTGGCGGACGGGCCGTGGGCCAGGGGCGCCCTCTGGAGGCCGGTCACGGGGAGGGACCGCGCCGGGGCGGGGGCGACCGCCGTACCGGGAGCCGTGCGGGGCGGCGCGGGCCTGACCACGGGGACGCGCCGGACGGCGCCGGTGTCCCGCGGGACGGCCGGACCGTCGGCCGGTGCCGCGGGGTCGGGGCGCCGCGGAGCCGGGTCGTGCGGCCGGTGCGTCGTCACGGCCCGCTGGATGTGCGGGGATGGAAAACCGTGAAATCATTATCCCAAATTATGAAGAGCAAGATGACAGTACCTTGATTGCCTCATCTAAATCGGCTGGCAGCGTTTACACCTTA
>NZ_JBEORT010000054.1:0-46283 GCF_040302425.1 Streptomyces sp. NPDC126497 | reverse complement strand
GACAACATCACGCCCTTCCCCCGCAGCAACGTCTTCATCGTCTTCAACAGCGTGGAGAACACGGCGGTCGAACCCTTCGCGGCCCCGGTCCGACGCCCCGAGTTCATCGGAGCCCGGGACTTCACCCCGGTGAGGTGAACCGGCCCCGGCCGGGGGTCCGGGGGTCGTCCCCCGGGCGACACGGCATCGGGGCCCGGGACTTCACCCCGGTGAAGTAGCCGCGTGACACAGGCTGCGGGCCGGCGCCTCCCCGTGTGGGACAGGGAGGCGCCGGCCCGCTGCCGTGCGCTCAGCCGGACAGCGCGTCCAGCAGCCGGTCCACGTCGGCGGCCGTGTTGTAGAGGTGGAAGGACGCCCGCAGGTTGCCCGCGCGGTTCGACACCTGGATGCCCGCCTCGGCCAGCTCCGGCTGGAGGCGGCCGAGTCCCGGCACGGACACGATCGGCGAACCGGGCGCGGGCACCGGCGTGTGGCCCAGGGTGGCGAGCCCCGCGCGGAAGCGGTCGGCGAGGGCCAGGTCGTGGGCGCGGACGGCGTCCACGCCGAGCTCCTCGACGAGTTCGAGGGAGGCCCGCAGTCCCGCGTAGTCGAACAGGGCTGGGCTGGAGTCGAACCGCCGGGCCGAGTGGGCGAGTTCGGCGACGGGTCCGTAGCAGCTGTCCCACGGGACCTCCCCCGCTACCCAGCCCGCCTGCACCGGCGTCAGGTCGCCGAAGTCCTCGGGGACGACGAGGAAGGCCGCACCGTGCGGGCCGAGCAGCCACTTGAAGGTGATGGAGACGCTGTAGTCGTACGCGTCCGCCGTGACCGGGAGCCAGCCGGCCGCCTGGGAGAAGTCGACGTAGGTGCGCGCCCCGTGGCCGCGGGCCGCCTCGCTCAGCGCGGGCAGGTCGGCGATCCGGCCGTCGGCGGACTGCACGGCGCTGACCGCGACCAGCGCGGTGCCGGGCCGGACCGAGTCGGCGAGCCGCTCCAGCGGCACGGCCCGCACCTTGAGGTCGCCGCGCGCGTGGAACGGGTTCAGCACCGAGGTGAAGTCGCCCTCCACGGTGAGGACTTCGGCGCCCGGCGGCAGGGAGGCCGCGACCAGCGAGGTGTACAGGGCGACCGTGGCCCCGGCCGCCACCCGCTCGGCCGGGACGCCGGCCAGCCGGGCGTAGGCGGCCCGGCAGGCCTCGACGTCGGCGAAGAGCGGGTCCAGCGGACGGCCCTGCGCGCGCAGCCGCGCGGCGTCCTGGAGCGCGGCCAGGGTGCGGGCCGGCAGGAGAGCGTTGCTCGCGGTGTTCAGGTAGGTGTTCTCCGGGGCGAACTCGGCACGGACGAGGTTCTCGAAGGTCTCCATGGGACCACTCTGCGGCCCCGGGACCTCCCCGTCCATCGCCGAGTTCTGCGCGATACCGCGAAGGAAGGCTTATGGGTACGCGCCGACCTGCGCGTTCTACTTCCGCGGCACCGCGCATCCGTCCGGGCCGCAGGCCTCCGCGTCGCCGTCGACCGTCGTCAGCGGCGGGCGCTCGCCCCAGGCCTGCGTCAGCGCCCGGGCGAACACCTCGGCGGGCTGGGCGCCGGAGACGCCGTACGTGCGGTCCAGCACGAAGAACGGCACGCCGCTCGCGCCGAGCCGCGCGGCCTCGCGCTCGTCGGCGCGGACCTCGTCGGCGTACGCCTGCGGGTCGGCGAGGACCTCGCGCACCGCGCCGGCGTCGAGACCGGCCGCTTCGGCGAGCTCGACGAGCCGTGCGTCGTCGTTGAAGACGGACCGCTCCTCGGCGAAGTTCGCCCTGTACAGCAGATCGAGCAGCTCCACCTGGCGGCCCCGCTCGCGGGCGAAGTGCAGCAGCCGGTGCATGTCGAAGGTGCTGCCGTGGTCGCGGCCCCGGGTGCGGTAGGGCAGCCCCTCGGCGGCGGCCTGGGTGCCCAGGTTGTCCTCGCCGGCCTCGGCCTGCGCCTCGCTCATGCCGTACTTCCCGGTGAGCATCGAGATCACCGACTGGACGTCGTCCTTGGCACGGCCCGGGTCCAGCTCGAAGGAACGGTGCACGACCTCGACCTGCTCACGGTGCGGGAAGGCGGCCAGCGCCTTCTCGAAACGGGCCTTTCCGACATAGCACCAGGGGCAGGCGATATCGGACCAGATTTCGACGCGCATCGTGATCGGCACTCCAGGTCGTACGGGTACGGAGGCTCCCTCCGGCGGCTACGTGAACATTCAACCAGCAGCTTCCATTCCCTCAGCCGCCGTCCCGCAGGCCACTCGGCCAGGGGGCCGGTACTCGATGTGGTCGTACGTCACCGCACATCCCTCGCCCGTCGGCGACCGGGTCATGAAGCCGACCGGGGCGGCCCCGGTCTCCTTCTCGCCGCCGAGGGTGAAGAGGCGGACGAAGGTCCGGCGTGCGCCGTCCCGGGAGGCGTGGAAGGCGAAGGCGCGCCCGGTGCGGCTCACCCGGAGCCGGACGGAACCACCGTCGGCGGTGAAGGAGTCGGCGTCGTCGGAGTGGTCCCGGGCGACCACCGTGCAGACGGTGGGCACGTCCGGCGAGTACTCCGGGCAGGGCTTGGCCCACGCCCGCTCGCCCACGTGGACGTGGAGGACGCCGGCGTCGAAGGAGGCGGTGAAGCCGACCGTGACGCGGGCGATCAGCCGGAAGTCGCCCTCGGGCGCGCCCAGCAGGCGCGGCGCTTCGGAGGCGGGGTCCAGGGACTCGCCGATGGGCGGCACGAGACGGTCCCGCCGGGGCCCGGCCCAGCCGGTCAGCACCCCGTCCTCGTAGGACCAGTGTCCGCCGGGACCGTACGTACGCAGGGCGAAGGGCAGTGCGGGAACGTCGACGCCCATCGGCCGATGACCTCCGGGGCGGGGGCGTGGGGCACGGGGCCGCGCCGGTCGCGCCCCGCGCCCCACGACGCTACCGCTCGAGGACCCCGTTGAACCGGCGGGGCAGTCCCAGCGGGTTGTCGTCCCTGAGTTCCGCGGGCAGCAGGGCCTCGGGCGTCCCCTGGTAGACGACCGGCCGCAGCCACCGCTCGATGGCCGTGCCGCCCACCGACGTGGAGGTGGAGGTGGTCGCCGGGTACGGGCCGCCGTGGTGCTGGGCCGGGGCGACCGCGACGCCCGTCGGCCAGCCGTTGACCAGGACCCGCCCGGCCAGCGGCGTCAGCTCCTGCACCAGCTCCGCCCCGCGGCCCTCGCCCGCCGCCTCCTCGGCGGACAGCTGCACGGTCGCCGTGAGGTTGCCCGGCAGCCGCGACAGCACACTCCGCACCTCGGCGTCGTCCTCGTAGCGGGCCACGACGGTGACCGGTCCGAAGCACTCCTCGAGCAGCAGGTCGTGCTCGCCCTCCTGGGCCAGCCGGCTCGCGGGGACGGTGAGGAAGCCCGCGCTGACGGTGTGCTCGCCGCCCGCGCCCGGCGTCACCGGGGACTCCACGTCGGGCAGCTGGGCGCGCTCGGCGACCCCGGCGACGAAGTTGTCGCGCATGCGGTGGTCGAGCAGGACACCGGCGTCGGTGTCGCTGACGGCGTCCGTCAGGGACTTGACCAGCGCGTCGCCGGCCGTGCCGGCCGGCGCGAGGACCAGGCCCGGCTTCACGCAGAACTGGCCGACGCCCAGCGTCATCGAACCGGCGAGCCCGGCGCCGATCGCCTCACCGCGCTCGGCGGCGGCGGCCTCGGTGACGACGACCGGGTTCAGCGAGCCCAGCTCGCCGTGGAACGGGATCGGGACGGGCCGGGCGGCGGCCGCGTCGAAGAGGGCGCGGCCCCCTCGGACGGAACCGGTGAAACCGGCCGCCGAGACCAGCGGGTGCTTGATCAGCTCGATGCCGGCGTCGAAACCGTGCACCAGGCCGAGCACGCCCGCGGGGACGTCGTGGCGGGCGGCGGCCCGGCGCAGCACCTTGGCGACCAGCTCGGACAGTCCGGGGTGGTCCGGGTGGGCCTTGACGACGACCGGGCAGCCGGCCGCGAGCGCGCTCGCGGTGTCGCCGCCCGCCACGGAGAAGGCGAAGGGGAAGTTGGACGCCGAGTAGACGGCGACGACGCCCAGCGGGATCTTGTAGCGGCGCAGGTCCGGGACGGGCGGGGTCGCGGTGTCGTCGGGATGGTTGATGACGACGTCGAGGAAGGCGCCCTCCTCCACGATGCCGGCGAAGGCCCGCAGCTGGTAGCAGGTGCGGGCGAGTTCGCCGGTGAGCCGGACCGGGCCGAGCGCGGTCTCCGCGTCGGCGACCTCGACGAGCTGGTCCCGGGCCGCCTCGAGCTCGTCGGCGGCCGCGCGCAGGAAGGAGGCGCGGACGGTGCGGTCCGTCAGCGCTCCGCGCGCCTCGTGCGCGGCGCGGACGGCGGCGTCGACCTCCTGGGCTGTCGCCTCCACCGCGACCTGTTCACGCTGCTTCCCGGTTCGGGGGTCGACACTCCAGACTGGTGCTGCTGCCACCGCGGGTCCCTCCACTTGATTGCCGCATGCAATGCCGCAGTATGTACGTCACCCCACAGCGTTGTTCGATATGCTGAACAGCGTCTCTGTGGGTGAATGTGCTTCGGAGACTATTTCCCGGCGAACGAAGGGGTCAAGGGCGATGTCGGCTGGCGAGACGGGCGGCGGGGCGCAGGTCAAGTCCGCGGTGCGGACCGTTGAACTGCTCGAATACTTCGCCGGGCGCCCCGGCATGCACTCCCTGGCGGCGGTCCAGGAGGCCGTCGGCTACCCCAAGTCGAGCCTGTACATGCTGCTGCGCACCCTCGTGGACCTCGGCTGGGTGGAGACGGACGCGACGGGCACGCGGTACGGCATCGGCGTGCGGGCGCTGCTGGTGGGCACGTCGTACATCGACGGCGACGAGGTCGTCGCGGCGGCCCGCCCCACGCTGGACCGGCTCTCCGACGACACCACGGAGACCATCCACCTCGCCCGGCTCGACGGCACCAACGTGGTCTACCTCGCCACCCGCCAGTCGCAGCACTACCTGCGCCCGTTCACCCGGGTCGGCCGCCGGCTGCCCGCGCACTCGACGTCACTGGGCAAGGCGCTGCTGAGCACGTACCCGGACGAGCAGGTGCGCAAGATGCTCCCCGAGACGCTGCCCGCGCTGACCGAGAACACCATCACCGACCGGGAGAAGCTCATCGAGGAGCTGCGCCTGGTGCGGGAGCAGGGCTTCGCCGTGGACCGCGAGGAGAACACCCTGGGACTGCGCTGCTTCGGCGTGGCGATCCCGTACCGCACCCCCGCGCGGGACGCGATCAGCTGCTCGGTGCCGGTGGCGCGGCTCACGCCCGCGCACGAGCAGATGGTCAAGGACGCCCTGTTCGACGCCCGCGACCGGCTGACCCTGGCCACCCGGAGGCTCTGACCCGTGGACATCACCCTGCGTCCGGTGCACGACAGCGACCTGCCGGTCTTCTACCGGCAGCTGAACGACCCGGAGGCGCTGCGCATGGCGGCCTTCACCCCCGAGGACCCGGCCGACCGGGACCGCTTCGACGCCCACTGGGCGCACCTGCGCGACTCGCCGGAGAGCGTGGTGCGCACGGTACTGGGCGACGGCGACGTGGTGGGGCACGCGTCGGTGTACGGGGAGGCCGGCGAGCGCGAGGTGACGTACTGGGTCGACCGGACCCACTGGGGCAGGGGGATCGCCACGGCCGCGCTGCGCGCCCTCCTCGCGGAGGTGGGCGAACGCCCGCTGTACGCGCGCGTGGCCGCCGACAACGCGGGATCGCGGCGGGTGCTGGAGCGGTGCGGTTTCGAGCTCTCCGGACGGGCCACGGCGTACGCCCCGGCGCGGGGTGCGGAGGTCGACGAGCTGGTGCTCGCACTGGACCGCTGAGGTCCGGGCGGCACGGCCGTTCGATGAGCATCCGATGAGAAAACGGGGCGGAAGGGAACGATCCGACGCCTCCCGTTCGTCTGTCCGGACGCGATGAACAGGACGATCAGGCGTGCCTCCGTCTTCACGCTGCTCCTGGTGCTCGCCCTGCTGGTCAGGGCGACCTGGGTGCAGTTCTACGAGGGCCGGGCACTCGCGGACGACAGTGACAACCGGCGCAACGCGATCGAGACGTACGCGGAGCCGCTCGGGAACATCGTCGTGGCCGGTGAGCCGATCACCGGCTCGGCGCGGACGAAGGGGAGCGACCTCGCCCACAAGCGCACGTACGAGGACGGCCCGCTGTACGCGGCGGTGACCGGCTACGCCTCGCAGGCGTACGCGCCGACGCAGCTGGAGGGCATCTACCAGGACCTGCTCAACGGCACGGACCCGCGGCTGAAGACTGTGACGGACACCGTCACCGGCCGGCGTGCCGCCCCGGGCACGGTGGTGACGACCATCGACCCGGCGGTGCAGAAGGCCGCGTACGAGGCGCTCGGCGACAAGAAGGGCGCGGCGGTCGCGATCGACCCGAGGACCGGCCGGATCCTCGCGGTGGTGTCGACCCCGTCGTACGACCCGGCGTCGCTCACCGACGCCAACACCGCGGGCGGGGCGTGGAAGGAGCTCACCGCCGATCCGGACAAGCCGCTCGTCAACCGGGCGCTGCGCCGGCCGGTGCCCCCGGGCTCGACGTTCAAGCTGGTCGTCGCGGCGGCGGCGCTGGAGGACGGGCTGTACGCGTCGGTGGACGAGAGGACCGAGAGCCCCGATCCGTACACGCTGCCGGGCACGGTCACGGACCTCACCAACGAGAACCCGGACGCCCCCTGCGAGAACGCCTCGATCCGGGTCGGGCTCCAGTACTCCTGCAACAACGTCTTCGCCAAGATGGCCGTCGACCTGGGGCAGGACACGGTGCGGGCGATGGCCGAGCGGTTCGGCTTCGGCGACGAGACGCAGGACGTGCCGGTGCGCGCCCACACCAGCGTCTACCCCTCGGACATGGAACCGTCGCAGACCGCTCTCACCGGGATCGGCCAGTTCGACGTGACCGCGACCCCGCTGCAGATGGCGATGGTGTCGGCGGCCCTGGCCAACGACGGGAAACTGGTGTCGCCGCACATGGTCAGCCGGATCACGGACGGCGGCGGCGACGTGCTGGAGGACTACGACGAGAAGGCCGGGACGCAGCGGATCGTCAGCTCCTCGACCGCCGAGCAGCTCCGGTCGGCGATGGAGACGGTCGTCGAGGAGGGCACGGGGTCGAACGCGCGGATCTCCGGCGCCACCGTGGGCGGCAAGACGGGCACCGCGCAGCACGGCGAGAACAACAGCAAGACGCCGTACGCCTGGTTCACCTCGTACGCCGAGGCGGACCGGGGCGACGAGGAGGTCGCCGTGGCGGTCGTGGTGGAGCAGTCCGACGCGGCCCGCTCGGAGGTCAGCGGCAACGGTCTGGCGGCCCCGGTCGCCAAGGCGGCGATGGAGGCGGCGCTGGAGGACTGAGCCCTCCCCGGCCGACCGGCCGCCCGCGCGCGGACGGGCCGTCCCCTTCCTCCCGGGGGGCGGCCCGTCACCTCGTGCGGACGGCCGTTCCGCGTCGGGTGCCCGCGCGACCGGGCCCGCGGTGAACCCCGCCCCGCCGCGGTCCGTGGTACGGATGCGTACACCGGCCTGCCAGACGTCGTTCGACCCTCCGCACGGACCCATGGATGATCACTGCTACGCTCCGGAACTCACGCCGGTCGTTCCGGATTTTCACATGTCATCTACATGACACACACCGTCACCGGTGCCCGTCGGGCGCCCGACACCGCTGTGAGGGGAGGTCGCCCGTGGCCACCGTCGTCGACGACGCCGCCTCCGTGGAGTTCCACGCGTTCTTCGAACGCCACTACGCCGAACTGTCCCGGCTGGCCCATCTGCTGACGGGCGAGGCGGACGCCGCCGACGATCTGGCGGCGGACGCGCTGCTGGCGTTGTGGCACCGCTGGGACCGGGTGCGCGCCGCCGACCATCCGGTGGCGTACGCCCGGGGCGTGGTGGCCAACCTGGCCCGTACCCGGATCCGCAGCGCGGTGCGCGAACGGCGGCGGATCGCGCTGTTCTGGTCGCCGCGCGAGGAGCGGATCGAGAACCCCGACGTGCCGGGGGTGGTGGACGTGCAGGAGGCGTTGCGCCGGCTGCCGTTCCGCAAGCGGGCGTGCGTGGTGCTGCGACACGCCTTCGACCTGTCGGAGAAGGACACCGCGCTGGCTCTGGGCGTCTCGGTGGGTACGGTGAAGAGCCAGACCTCGAAGGGGATGGCCGAACTGCAGCGGCTGCTGGGCACGCGGGAGGTGCCGCGGCAGGTGCACGCGGCGGTGGCGGCGACCGCGGGCGGGGAAGCGGTCGGGAACGCGCGAGAACGCCCCCACGGGGCCAGGGGAAGGAAGCGATGACGATGCGGCGGGACGTGCACGAGGAGCTGCGCGCCCGGCTGCAGGAGGCGGCCGGGGCGCACGAGCCCGACCGGGAGCGCATGCTGGCCCGGGTGGAGCGCGGCATGGCCGGACCGGCCCGCCCCGAGCACCGGGCCGTGCGTCCGCCGGTGTTCGGCTGGTTCCGGGTGGCGGGCGCGACGGCCGCGGTGGCCGGGGTGCTGGCGGTGGGCGGCTACGCGGTCGCGTCGTCGGTGCAGGACGAGAAGCCGCCGCAGCGGCAGGTGGCCGTCTCGCCGACGCCCACGCCGTCCCCGGAGGCGACGAGCCGGCCGCCCGGGCCGTCGGCGGATCCCGCGCCGGACACCTCCGAGCGGCCCCGGAACACGGCCACCGGCCCCACGGGGACGCCGGGTCCGCCGAAGGCGTCCTCCCGGCCGCCGGCCGGGGTCGAGGACGGGCCGCTGTGGTCGGACGGCTCGGTCGACCCGCACAGCAACGAGTTCTGGGCGCAGAGCAACGTCACCCTGAAGACCACCGAGCGGCTGACCTCGCTCACCGTGGAGCTGCGGATCGCGCAGACCGGCGGGGTGACCTCCACGGGCGCCTGGCGCTCGCTGCCCGAGGACGACTTCGCGCTCTCGGTGGACGAGCGGGACGGCTTCCTCGTCTACGTCTGGACGCTCAAGGACGGCCGCACGGTCGAGCCCGGCGAATGGGTCTTCGCGGGGCAGTACGACCACGAGCGCGGCGGCCGGGACGCCGGGGACGACACCTACACGGCGAGGGCCGGCACCGGCTCAGGACAGCTCGCGGTCGGCGGCGACTTCGCGGCGCAGGACGACGAGGACGAGGCGGACGCGGCGGACGACGAGGATTCCTGAAAAAAGATCGTCCGGGCGGCAACCCTTTTCCCGGCGGCGGCGACCAGGAGACGCAAAGACCCTCTCCACGCAAGGACATGGCGCATGACTGCACGACCCGAACAGCGCGTCTCCCACCGCCGCCGGACCACCAGGCGGCGGGCCGTGATCGCCGGAGTCTCCGCGCTCGGCATCACGGGGGCGGCGGTCGTCACCACGACGATGCTGTCCACCGCGGGCGCCGCCTCGGCCTGGCCCTCCGACACCGGCGGCAAGCCGGTGTCCAAGACCGTCCCGGTCTCCGGGACGTACGACGGCGGCATGAAGAAGTTCTACGGCACCGGCGCCCTCGGCGGCGACGGCCAGGACGAGGGCCAGGACCCGATCTTCGAGCTGGCCGACGGCGCCACGCTGAAGAACGTGATCATCGGCACCCCGGCCGCCGACGGCGTGCACTGCAAGGGCAGCTGCACCCTGCAGAACGTCTGGTGGCTGGACGTCGGCGAGGACGCCGCCAGCTTCAAGGGCAAGTCGTCGTCGGCCCAGTACAAGGTGATCGGCGGCGGCGCGAAGAAGGCCGACGACAAGGTGCTGCAGTTCAACGGCGCCGGCACGCTGACCGTGAGCGGCTTCCGGGTCGAGGACTTCGGCAAGCTGGTGCGCTCCTGCGGCAACTGCAAGACGCAGTACAAGCGCACGATCGTGCTGAAGGACATCGACGTCGTCGCACCCGGCAAGTCGCTCGTCGGCATCAACACCAACTACGGCGACACCGCCACGCTGTCGCAGATCCGCATCCAGGGCGACAGCAAGAAGAAGATCAAGACCTGCACCCGCTACCAGGGCAACAACACGGGCAAGGAGCCGAAGGACCTCGGCTCCGGCGCCGACGGCAAGTACTGCAAGTTCTCGTCCTCGGACATCACCTACAAGTGATCCCTCCGGGCCCCTGACCCCGGGCCGCCGTCTCGACGTCCGGCGGCCCGGTGACCGGTGCCGTCCGAGCCCCCCTCGGACGGGCCGGAACCCCCCGGCGGTCCGGACCCCCATCCGGCCCGCCGACCAGGACGCCCCGCCGACTCACCCGGCGGGGCGTCCGCCTTGTGTCCGGGCCTCCGCGCGGCGAAAACACCCGAAACTTTCGGCGTTCCCCGCCGCGTCCGCATCGGTTGACGCCCCGCGCTCCCCTGGTGACACTCCGGGAAACAACAGAACCCCTCAGGCTCCGACAGGAAGTGTCATGCGCCGCCACACCGCACGTCGCACGCTTCTCGTCCCGTTCCTCGCCCTCCTCCTCGCCCTGCTCGCCGCCCCGCCGGGCACCACACACCCCGGAGCGCCACCCGTGAAGAAGCCCCCGTACGCCGGTTACCTCTTCGCCTACTTCACCGGCGAGGGCACCGCCGACGGCGAGCAGATCCGCTACGCCCTCAGCCGCGGCAACGACGCCCTGCACTGGCGCGGACTCAACGCCGGCAAGCCGGTGCTGACCTCCACCATCGGCGAGAAGGGGCTGCGCGACCCGTTCGTGATCCGCTCCCCCGGGGGCGACCGGTTCTACATGATCGCCACCGATCTGCGGATGTACCGCGGCAGCAGCGGAAGCTGGGACGAGGTCCAGCGGCACGGCAGCAAGTCGATCATGGTGTGGGAGTCCACCGACCTGGTCCACTGGACCGACCGGCGCCTGGTGAAGGTGTCCCCGGACAACGCGGGCAACACCTGGGCCCCGGAGGCCTACTGGGACGACGAGCTCGACGCGTACGTCGTCTTCTGGGCGTCCAAGCTGTACGCCGACGACGACCCGGACCACGCCGGCTCGACGTACAACAGGATGCTGTACGCGACCACGGAGGACTTCCGCACCTTCAGCGAGCCGAAGGTCTGGAACGACCCGGGTCACTCGGTCATCGACTCGACCGTCGTCAAGCACGAGGACACGTACTACCGCTACACCAAGGACGAGCGCGACCCGTCCTCCGGCTCGCCCTGCTCGAAGTTCGTCACCGGCGAGAAGGCGGCGTCGCTGACCGACACCTCCTACGACTTCGTCGCCGACTGCATCGGCAGCGGCGCGATGAGCCGGGGCGAGGGGCCGACGGTGTTCAAGTCGAACACCGAGGAGAAGTGGTACCTGTTCATCGACGAGTACGGCGGCCGGGGCTACCTCCCCTTCGAGACCGCCGACCTCGACTCGGGCGTGTGGACCCCGTCGACGGACTACCAGCTGCCCGCCAGCCCCCGGCACGGCACCGTCATCCCGGTGACGCGGGCCGAGTACGACCGGCTGCTGGCCGCCTACCCGGAGAGCCCCACGTCGATCGTGGACGCCACGGCCCCCGGCCAGAAGGGGTACGCCGTCGTCAGCGAGGAGACGAGCAGGGTCGTGCTGCCGATGGAGCCGGACGCGGACCTGCGGCGCCTCGCGCCGAGGCTGTGGCCGGCCGAGGGCGCGACGGTCGGCCCGGGGCCCGGTGCGCGCCGCGACTTCCGCAGGCCCCAGGCGTACACGGTGACGGCCGCCGACGGCACCCGACGCACCTGGACCGTCGAGGCGGTGCCCACCCGCAGCCCCGTGCTGCCGGGCCTGTACGCGGACCCGGACGTGCGGTACATGGACGGCCGGTACTGGATCTACCCGACCACGGACGGCTTCCCCGGCTGGGGCGGCACGCGGTTCAAGGCGTTCTCGTCGAGGGACCTGGTCCACTGGGAGGACCACGGGGTGATCCTCGACCTCGGCCCCGACGTGTCCTGGGCCGACCGCAACGCCTGGGCGCCCGCGATCGCGGAACGCGACGGGAAGTACTACCTCTACTTCTGCGCCGAACAGCAGATCGGCGTCGCGGTGGCCGACTCCCCGGCCGGCCCCTTCACGGACGCGCTCGGCAAGCCGCTGATCAGCAGGACGCAGTTCGACGGCCAGATGATCGACCCGGCCGTGTTCACCGACGACGACGGGCGGTCGTACCTGTACTGGGGCAACGGGCACGGCTACGTGGCCCCGCTCGACGACGACATGGTGTCCTTCGACGCCGCACGGGTGAAGGACATCACCCCGCGGAACTTCCGCGAGGGCTCCTTCGTAGTGAAGCGCGACGGGACCTACTACCTCATGTGGTCCGAGGACGACACCCGCAGCGAGGACTACCACGTGGCCTACGCGACCGGTCCGTCCCCGCTCGGCCCGTGGACCGGGCGCGGCACGATCCTGTCCAAGCGCCCCGAGTACGGCATCCTCGGCACCGGTCACCACTCCGTGGTCAACGCCCCCGGCACCGACGACTGGTACATCGTCTACCACCGGTTCGCGCTGAACGGCCCCGGGAAGCCCGGCGGGGACGGCACGCACCGCGAGACCACCGTCGACCGGCTGGAGTTCGCGGCCGACGGCAGCATCGAGCCGGTGGTGCCGACCCTGGAGTCGGTCAGGCCGGTGCGGCGGTGACCGACTCCAGCCAGGCGTAGGCCTCGTCCTGCATCGCGGCGTCGAAGACGTGGCCGCGCTCCGGCCACGTCTTCAGCCGCAGCCGCTCCCCGGCACCGCACGCGCGCCAGACGGCCCGCAGCCTGTCGTACGCGACCCGCACCCCGTCGGCGGGGAACAGGGCGTCGCGCCCGCCGTGGAAGAACAGCATCGGCTTCGGCGCGGCGACACTCGCCACGTCGGGGATGTCGAGGTGCCGGGCGAGCCCCGGGTGGAGCATGTGGAACGCCGACTGCCCGCGCAGGGTGTTGTTGCCCGGCACCATCATCTCCTTGAGGCCGGTCATCCAGCACACGCTCACCGCGGCGGCGACGTCGTCGCTGAGCGCGGCGGCCTGCCAGGCCCGGTAGCCGCCCAGGGAGAAGCCGACGGCGGCGATCCGGCGGGCGTCCACCCGGTCCAGGCCGGCCAGGAAGGCCGCGGCCCGCTGGTCCTCGCGGGCGTGCAGTCCGGCGAGCGAGGAGCCGAGGTGGTAGAGGTTGCTCGCCAGCGCCTGCTGCTCCTCGTAGGCCAGAGGTCCGCGCTCGCCCCAGCCGAGCGCGTCCGGGCAGAACACCACGTACCCCCGCCGGGCCAGTTCGTCCCCGACGAAACGCCCGTCGAAGCACCGGCCGGCCCACTCCTCGGCGGAGGCGAGGCGGACGTCGTCGTACCAGGGCCGGACGCCCTTCTCCTTGCCGATGTCGAACCGGGACCCGTGGTCGTGCAGCAGCAGGACCGCCGGGAACGGGCCGGCGCCCCGCGGGGTGAGCAGGGCGCCGCGGACCCGTCCGTAGCGGGTGAGGGAGAGGGTGACCAGCTCCCGCGTGTAGCCGTCGCCGTCCGCACGGGCGGTGAACTCCGGGGCGTACGGCGTCCCGTCCTGCCGGTCGACGAGGAGGTGCTCCTCGACCACCGCGCGGGCCGCGCGCCGCCACGCGTCGAAGTCCCGGAGCGGCGAGGTGCCCCAGGCGAGCGGGAAGGTCAGCTCGTCCTTGAGCACCGTGTGGAATCCGGGCAGGTCACCGGTGGCGGGCATACGGCCGCCAGTCGCCGAGGTACGTCTCCCGGGTGTGCGAGGCGGCCTGTGCGCGGGTGAGCTGGGGCCGGTTGCCGGGCACGGTGATCACCGCGCCGGGGCCGGTGTTGCGGTACTCGGCGAAGCGCTGCTCCTGCCAGGGGTGGCCGCTCGCCATGTCGGTGTACGGCGCGACCGCGTCGATGCCGGCGCCGAGCCGGGTCTCCCGGACCGTGAGCATCGGGCGGGCGGTGGGGTCGGAGCTGGGCACCCAGGGGCGGGCCAGCTTGTAGTGGCCGTCGGGGGCCTCGCTGCTGATCCTGCTGTGGGTGACCAGGTAGCCGCGCGGGTTGGCGCCGGCGGTGGACGGCGCGAAGACGAAGCCGTACGGCGCGGCCGTGAGGTCGGGGCGGACCAGGGTGCGGAAGTGGCAGTGCTCGAAGACGGCGGTGGCCCGGCCGAAGACGAAGTCGACGTCGCCCTCGGCGTAGCAGTGGGCGAAGTACTGGCGGGCGAAGGCGTCCAGGGAGCGGGAGTCGGCGTACAGGGTGTCCTGGTGGCCGAGGAAGCGGCAGTGGGTGAAGGCGCTGCGGTCCCCCTGCACCTTGAGGGCGACGGCCTGGGTGCCGCTGGTGCCGGGGAGGTCGGTGCGCAGCCAGTCGTTGGCGAAGGTGATCCAGCGGGCGGTGAAGCCGTCGGGGCGCACGGTGGTGGTGGCCGAACCGGAGGTGCCGTGGGTGCCGGAGCCGTCCGGCTTGGGGGTGCCGGCCGCGTTGTCGTAGACGATCACCACGTCGTGGGGGTCCTCGGAGGCGCCGAGCCAGGTCATGTCGGTGCGGTCGGCGTCGACGGAGACCGTCTCGCGGTAGGTGCCCGGGGCGATGACGAGGGTGCGTCCGGTGCCGGTCGCGGCGGTGACGGCGGCCTGGACGCTCGTGAAGTCGCCGGCGCCGCGCGGGTGGACGTACAGGGTCCCCGGGGTGAGCCGGGCGGACGGCGAGCCGTACCGGCCGAACGGGCGGCGGGGCCGGCGGGCGGCCTGTGCGGGGACGGCGGCCAGGGTGAGCGCGGTGGCGGCCGTGGCGCCGGTGAGCAGGAAGTTCCTTCGGGACAGGGGCGAGGGCATGCGGGTGCTCCTTGGGGGACGTCGGACGGGCCGGGGCGGTCCGCAGTGGGGGCGGACCGCCCCGGCCGGCCGTCGGGGAGGGTCAGCGGACGCGGCCGGCGCCCGCGCCGTGCTCGACCAGGAACGGCACGACCCGGGCCGGGTGGACGGCGGTGCGCAGGGTGGGCGTCCAGCCGGCGCCGGACTGGAGGGTCTCGGCCGGGATCTCCGCGTTGTGCACGGCGATCAGGTCCGTGCGCTTGCCGTTGACCACGTTGTGGGCGGCGGTGAGCGGTGCCTCGCTCCACTTCTTGAGGATCTTCGCCGGGCTGATGCCCTTCGCCAGGGTGAAGGCGTTGTGCTCGGCGACGAGCTGGGACTCCTTGCCGACGCCGAAGCTGTAGGAGTAGCCGTCCTTCGCCACGAAGTGGTTGTTGTACACGTCGACCTGTCCGAAGCGGACGCGCGGAGCGCGCTCGACCAGGCCGGAGAACAGGTTGTGGTGGAAGGTCGCCTTCAGCCTGCCCCGGTCGCCGACGGCGGTGGACTCGCTGTCGCTGTTGCCGATGAGGATCGTCTTGTCGTGCTCGGTGAAGACGTTCCAGGAGGCGGTGACGTGGTTGGCGCCCTTGACGATGTCCAGCTCTCCGTCGTGCTGCTGGTACAGCATGCCGAAGTGGGTGGGCGCCTCGCTGTCGGGGTGCTCGCCGTCGGTGAAGGTGTTGTGGTCCAGCCAGACGTGGGTGGAGCCGTGGACGACGGCGGTGTCGTACTCGGAGTTCCAGTTGCCCTTGTCGCCGTCGGTCGGGTCCCACTGCGGGAAGCAGTCGACCGGGCTCTCGAGGGTGAGGTTGCGGACGATGACGTTGTCCACGCCCTTGATCTGCAGGCTGGCGCCCTTGATGCCGGCGTTCCGGCCGACCCCGATGATCGTGGTGTTGGAGGGGACGTGCGCCTTGATGGCGGTGTCCTGGGCGGCGGCGGAGGTCCTGCGCAGCCCCTCCTGGCTGTCGTCCGGCTCGGCGCTCAGGTCCTGCTCCAGGCCCCACGTCTCCGGCGCGTACGCCTCGAGGTAGGCGTCGAAGTCGTAGCCGGGCGCGGCGAACGCCTCGCAGCCCTCGGAGACCGCGTCGATGGTCCCCTTCACCTTGATGATCTTCGGTGCGTCTCCGCCGTCCGCCAGGGCCGCCTTGAACTCGGCCCAGGTGCGCACGGTGCGGACGTGCTCGTGGTCGGCGGCGGCGCCTCCGGTGGTGCCGGTGCCGTGGGAGGCCCAGCCGTCGCCCGCGCCCAGCGTCTGCCGGGCGGGGTCGCGGTGGTGGTGCGAGGGGGAATGGGCCTGGGCGCCGGTGCCGGTCAGGGCCAGGACGAGGGCGGTGCAGCCGGCCAGCGAGGCGGCTCTCACCGTGGCATGCCCATGCCATCCGAATGTGCTCATGGTGCGGCTCTCCTTCTTCGTGGTCCAGGGGTGTTACGCGACGGCCTCCGGCCAGGTGATCCACGACTCGGGGATCTCCGCGTCCAGCCGGCGCACGTCGCGCGGCGCGAGCACCCGGGTGCGCAGCAGCTCCCGGGCGACCAGCCGCGCCACGGCGATCGCGCCCGGCGGGTTGAAGTGCGTGTTGTCCTGCTCGGACGCCGTCCAGTTGAAGTACTTCTTGGTCTCCTCGGCCCCGAGCTCCTGCCACAGCGCCAGCGACAGCGCCTGGACGTCGAGCAGCGCGACCCGCTCCTCGGCGGCCAGCGCCCGCATCGCCGCCGGGTACTCCCCGTGGCTCGGCACGGCACGCCCGTCCGCGTCGAACCGCCGCCGCTCCACGGCGGTGGCCAGCACGGGCCGCGCCCCGCGGGCCCGCGCCCCCTCGACGTACATCCGGAGGTGGTCCTGGTACGTCGACCAGGGCTCGGTGTGGCGGGTGGGGTCGGTGGTCTTCTCGTCGTTGTGCGCGAACTGGACGAGGAGGAAGTCGCCGGGCCGGATCGAGGAGAGGATCGCCTCGAGCCGTCCCTCGTCGACGAAGCTCTTGGAACTCCGCCCGTTCACGGCGTGGTTGGCGACGGTGAGATGCCGGTGCAGCAGGAAGGGCAGCGCCGTCCCCCACCCGGTCTCGGGCGCGGCGTCGGCGTACTTCTGCGCGGCGGTGGAATCACCGGCGATGTAGAGGGTGCGGGAACGCCGCCCGGGTGTTGCCCGCGCGGTCCCGCTCATGGCGAGGGCAAGAGGGACGCCGATCCCGGCAACGGCAGCCTGTCTACGCGTGAGGGACACGAGCTGTGCCTTTCGACAGGGGCGGTGGTGCGCCCCCTCGGGGGCGCGGGACTGTGTCGATGTGCGGCTTCGCCGCGTGGGTGCGACAAGCCGGGGACGGCCCGCGGCCGAAGACGGGACGGGCCGTCCCCGGTGGAACCGCCGGTCAGCCCATCTGCTCCTGCCACTCGGCCTGCGCCTCGTTCAGCTGCCCGGCCATCGTGTCCAGGAACTCCTTGGCGCTCGTCTTCCCCAGCAGGACCTTCTGGAAGTTCGGCTCGTTGTCGGCCTTGGAGATCGTGTTCCAGTCCGGCAGGTAGTACGGCAGCTGGACGATGGTCGTGGAACCGTCGTTCAGCGCCTCGGCCGCCAGCTTCGTGGGCTCCGCCTTGCTGATCCACTCGTCCTTCGCGGCGTCCGTGTGCGCCGGCACCTGCCCGGCCGACTCGTTGAACTTCGAGCTCGACTGCGCCGACGTGGCGAACTCGATGAACTTCCAGGCGGCCTCCTTGTTCTTGGAGCTCTTGAACAGGCCCAGTCCGTCGACCGGGTTGGAGACCTGGACCCGCTTGCCGCCGGGACCGGTCGGCTGCGGGATGCCCCGGAACTTCTCGGTGGTGAGCGCCTTGACGTGGTCCTGGTACGACCCCAGGTTGTGGTTCAGCATGCCGATCGTGCCGGAGTCCCACTGGGCGACCATCTTGGTGAAGTCGTTGTTCAGGTCGGCCGCGGGGGTGGCCTTCTTGAACAGGCCCGCGTACTTCTCCAGGGCCTCGACGTTCTTCGGGTCGTTGACCGTGGTCTTCTTGCCGGAGGAGTCCCAGAACGAGGTGATGCCGGACTGTCCGTACATCGCGTCCAGGGCCTGGGCGATGGAGCCGGCGCCGCCGCGGATGGTGTAGCCGAACTCGTTCTTTCCCTTGTTCGTCAGCTTCTCGGCGGCCTCGTAGAACCGGTCCCAGGTGGTCGGCTCCTCCAGGCCCGCCTTCTCGAACAGGTCGGTGCGGTAGTACAGCACGCCGTTGTTCGCCGAGGTCGGGATCGAGTACAGCTTGTCGTCCCCGCCGCCGGCGGCGCGCAGCGACTCGATCATGTCCTTGTTGAGCTTGCCGTTCAGCGGCGACTTGGCCAGCCGGAAGTCCAGTGTGTCGAGCGCGCCCTGGGCGGCGAAGCCCGCGAGCATCGAGGCGCTGACGCCGCCGACGTCCGGCAGACCGCCGCCCTGGATGGCGGTGTCGACCTTGGACTGGTACTCGGTGGAGGCGATGCCGACGTACTGGACGTCGATGTCCGGGTTCGCCTTCTCGAAGTCGGCGATGATCTCCTTCCAGATCTCGGTGCGGACACCGCCGTTGTTGTCCCAGAAGACGATCTCGCCCTTGCCGTCGCCCTCGGCGCCGCTGTCGCCCGAGCTGCCGTCGTCGCCGCAGGCGGTGGCGGTCAGGGCGAGCACGGCCCCCAGGGCGACGGCGGCCGGCGCCCGGCGCCCGCCCTTGCTGCTTCTGAGAATGCTGATCTTCATTGGTCGGCTCTCTTCTTCTGGATCCAACGGACTGTGAAGTTGTGGGGGGGGGCGGTCGGGACGTACGGCGGTCCTCAGCCGTACGCCGGGGTGCTGATCCGGAACCGCGTGAAGGTGGCGGCGCCGGCGTGTCCCTGGCCGGTGGGCGCCACGGCGACCAGGCCGAGCAGGGCGCCGACCCAGCGCCAGGGGGTGGCGGCGAAGACCTGCCCCGAGGGGCGGGGGCCGTCCCCCGTGTCGTACGAGAAGCGGCAGCGTGCCCCGGCGCCGATGTCGACGCGCAGCAGGGCCCGGCCGTCGGGAGCGGGCCTCGGGTGGTCGGCGTCGCGTTCCCTCTCGGCGACCGTCTCGGCGAACCGGTGCACCAGGTGCACCGTGCCGTCCGTGCCGCGCTGGAGCCCGATCCAGCGGTAGGCGTCCCCGAGGACGGCGAGTCCGGCGCGTGCGCCGGGTTCCTCGCTGTCGAGCCGCAGCTCCACCTCGACGGTGCACGGGGTGCCGGGCAGCCGCTGGGTCAGGACGTGGGGCAGTGCGCGCAGGTCGTGCGCGTCGGCGGAGCGGACGCAGGTCAGCCGCAGCCCGTCGGCGGAGTGCTGGGTGGTCCAGCCCTCCTTCGGGTTGGCGGTCCACTGCCACTGGCGGCCGTGGCGTCCACCGGGGAAGTCGTCGTCGGTGGCGGGCGCCGCGGGCGGCTGCGGGGGCAGGTCCGGGCGGCGGTGCTCGGTGACGGGGGCGCCGTCGTGCCCGAGCACCGGCCAGCCGTCCGGATCCCAGCCCATCGGCTGGAGGTGCACGACGCGGCCGTACGGTCCGCGTTGCTGGAAGTGCAGGAACCAGTCCTCGCCGGACGGGGTGCGCACCCAGCCGCCCTGGTGGGGGCCGTTGACGTCGGTGTCCTTCTGCTCGAGGACGACCTTCTCCTCGTACGGCCCGAAGAACGCGCGGGAGCGGAAGGCGCCCTGCCAGCCGGTCTCCACTCCCCCGGCGGGGGCGAGGATCCAGAACCAGCCGTCGTGCCGGTAGAGCTTGGGGCCCTCCAGGGTGAACCAGCCGGGGATGCGGTCGCCGTCGACGATCACCTTGCCCTCGTCGAGGAGTTCGGTGCCGTGCGGGTGCATCCGGTGGCCGGTGAGGCGGTTCTTGACGCCGGAGCGGGACTTGGCCCAGGCGTGCACGAGGTAGGCCTCGCCGGTCCCGTCGTCCCACAGGGGGCACGGGTCGATCAGCCCCTTGCCGGCCTTCACCAGGTGCGGCCGGGTCCAGGGGCCGCGGATCCCGGGGGCGTTGACCTGGAAGATGCCCTGGTCGGGGTCGCCCCAGAAGATCCAGAACCGGTCGTCGTGGTGGCGCAGGGACGGGGCCCAGACCCCGCAGTCGTGCCGGGGCGTCGTGAACTCGCTCTCCGGCTCCAGCCGTTCGAGGGCGTGGCCGACGAGGGTCCAGTTCACCAGGTCGCGGGAGTGCAGCAGGGGCAGTCCGGGGACGCGGCCGAAGCTGGAGGCGGTCAGGTAGAAGTCGTCGCCGACGCGGATCACGTCCGGATCGGACCAGTCGGCGTCCAGGACCGGGTTGCGGTAGGTGGGGTCGGTCCGCTCCGCGGTCATGGGCCCACCGCCTTGCGGACCAGGGCGGCGGCGGCGCTCCGGTCGAGGCGGCCGTCGGCGACGACGGTGACGATCCGGCGGACCACGGTCTCGCCGGGCGGCAGGGGCAGCCGGTCGGCGTGGGCGAGGGAGGAGCCGACGCCCGGGTACTCGGCGGTGCGGACGAACCAGGGGTCCTCCCGGGTCCGTTCGGTCGCCCCGGCGAAGACCAGGGTCCAGGCGGACCCGGCGAGCGCGATCCAGTCGGCCGGCCGGCCGTGCACCCCGCTCTCGCCCTCGGCGCGGTCGGTGAAGACGTCCGGTGCCGTCTCCTCCTTGCGGGCCCGCCAGAAGAAGCCCCCGTACGCGGCTCCGGGGCGGCCGTTGGTGGCGGGGCTGCCGACGGAGAGCGGCGCACTCGTGACGTTGGTGAGGGAGAAGGTGAAGTCCAGCGCCCAGGCGGCGTCGGTGAGTCCGGTGGCGGCGACCGTACGGCGCTCGCGCAGCAGCTCGCCCGGCGCGGCCACCCAGCGCAGCTCCTCGACGAACCCGTCGGGGTCGCGCAGCTGGTAGGCGGAGTGCCGCTGGGAACCGTGGTTGTCCAGCTCGGTCGGCCCCCGGTCGCGGACGTAGGTGCGCCCGCCCCAGAAGTTGAACCCCTCGACGTCGGGAACGGCGACACCGACGCCGAGGTGGTGTGCGTGGTCGGCGGGGCTCAGCTCGGTGACCGCCGCGCCGGCCAGGGTGGTGACGGGGTGCAGGTACGGCCGCGGGGAGAGCCGGGCCGGCAGCTCGGGCCGGGTGACGTACCGGCCGACGGGCCGGCCCGCGACGCGCAGCACCACGGAGTCGTTGCCGGTCATCGGGTGCTCACCTCTTTCGGCAGGTGGTGGGCGGGCAGGGCCCAGGAGGCGCCCAGCTCGGAGTAGAGGGAGAGGGTGTCGGCGGCGGCGGCGACCAGGTCGTCGACGCCGGGCACGACCCGGCGGTTCTCACCGGGGACGCGGTGCCAGGCACCGGCGGGCAGCGGGGCCGGGTCCGGGGCCGTGCGGATCGCCTCGACGACCTGCATGAAGGCGCCCGTCCCGTCCGGGGTGACCAGCAGGGGGGTGCCGTCGGTGAGGTGGGCGGCGAGGTTCTCCAGCAGGTCGGTGCGGTCGAACCGCAGCTCCTCGGGTCCGTGGCCCGCGCGCTGGAGCAGGACGCGGTCCTGCTTGTACCAGAAGGTGATCCGGCCGCTGGTGCCGTGCACCATGACGTACGGCTCGTCGGCCCGCTCGGCGCACAGGGTCGCGGCGACGGTGACCGAACCGCCCCGCGCGGTGGTGATCCGTACGCAGGAGGTGTCGTCGGACTCGATGTCGTTGGCGCGCAGCAGTTCGGTCTCGATGCCGGCGACGTCCTCGGCGCGGGTGCTGCCGGCCAGCGCGAGGGCGGTGGCGACGGCGTGGGCGAGCGGGTTGGTGAGCGCCCCGTCGATCACGTCGACGCCGTTCAGCCGGCGCCGGCCGGCCCAGGGCGCCCGCCGGAAGTACTCCTCGGGCCGCACCCAGGCGCCGGCTCCGCCGATCCCCACCACCCGGCCGACGGCGCCCCCGTCGACCAGGTCGCGGATCGCGGGCACGGCGTGCGAGCCGAGCGACTGGAAGCCGATCTGGCAGGCCACCCCGGCCGCGGCGACCCCGTCGGCCATCCTCCGGTACTCGGCGTACGACGGCGCCGGCGGCTTCTCCAGCAGGAGGTGCACGCCCCGTTCGGCCGCCGCGAGGGCGAGGTCGGTGTGGGTGTGGATCGGGGTGCAGATCACTGCGATCCGGGCCCCGGTGGACTCCAGCAGTGCGCCAAAGTCGGCGGACTGCTCGGGGAGTTCACCGCCGAATTCCTCCTCCGTGAGCGGAGTGAGCTCGCAGATCCCGGCGAGCCGTACGACGCCCCGCTCCTGGAGGCGGCGGATGTTCGCCACGTGCCAGCGGCCGTGACCGCGGGCGCCGGCGAGGACGACGGGCAGCGGGGCGCCGGGCGCGGTCCGAGGTGCGGTCATCCCTTCACCGCCCCCGCGCTGAAGCCGGTGATCAGCCACTTCTGGATGAAGGCGAACACGATCACCACGGGGACGGCCGCGATGATGCCGCCCGCGGCGAGGGCGCCGAGGTCGACGCTGTCCGCGCTCATCAGGGTGTTGAGGCCGACCGGGATGGTCTGCTTCTCCTGGTTGTTGAGGAACATCAGGGCGAACAGGAAGTGGTTCCAGGAGTGGACGAAGGCGAAGGAGCCGACGGCGATCAGACCGGGCCGCAGCAGGGGCAGGACGACCACCCGGAAGGCCTTGAACCGGTTGCAGCCGTCGACCCAGGCGGCCTCCTCCAGGGAGTACGGCACGTTCTTGATGAAGTTGCTGATCAGGATGATCGACAGCGGCAGCTGGAAGACCGTCTCGGCGATGATGACGCTGCCGAGGGAGTTGATCATCTGCAGTTCGGCGAAGATCTCGAACAGCGGGACCAGGAGCAGCGCGCCGGGCACGAACTGGGAGCAGAGCAGGGCGAGCATGAAGGCCCGCTTGATCTTGAAGTCGAACCGGGCGAGGGCGTAGCCGCCGGCCAGGGCGACCAGCGTCGTCATGATCAGGGTGGCGACGCCGACCAGCACGCTGTTGTAGAAGAAGGTGCCGAAGCTGCGGTCCGTCCAGACCTTCTCGAAGTGGTCGAAGGTCATCGGCCAGGGCACCAGGGAGGTCGAGCCGGCCGGGCGGAGGGCGAACAGCAGGATCCAGTAGAAGGGGATGAGGGTGAAGACGAGGTAGATGCCCAGCGGCAGGTAGATCTGCCAGCGGGGGGCCTCGTCCCAGGCGCGGTGCTTCTTGGCCGGGCGGGGCGGCGCGGGGGCGGTGCGCGCGGGGGCGGGGGCGGCCACGGGGGCCTCTTTGGTGATCACTTCTCGCCTCCGAACTTGCTCAGCCGCAGGTAGACCATCGAGCAGAAGAGCAGGATGAGGAACGCGACCGTGGTCAGGGCCGACGCGTAGCCGAAGTTGTGCGCGTCGACGGAGGTGTTGGCGATGTACAGCGGCAGGGTCGTGGTCTCGCCCGCGGGTCCGCCGCCGGTCAGCGTGTAGAGCAGGTCGACGTTGTTGAACTCCCACACCGCGCGCAGCAGTGTGGACAGGATGATGGCGTCCTTCAGGTGCGGCAGCGTGATGTGCCAGAACTGCTTGATGCGGCTGGCCCCGTCGACCTCGGCGGCCTCGTAGAGGTCCTTCGAGACGGACTGGAGGTCGGCGAGGATGAGGATCGCGAAGAAGGGGACACCGCGCCACAGGTCGGCGACGACCACCGCCGGGAAGACGGTGGAGGTGTCCGACAGCCAGCTGACGCCGTAGTCGCCGATGCCCATGTCCGCGAGGTAACGGGTGATGCCGGTCTGGGAGTTGTAGAGCAGCACCCAGATCGCGGAGGTCAGGACGCCGGAGACGGCCCACGGTGAGAAGACCATGGCGCGGCCCAGGGCGCGGCCGACGAAGGTCTGGTTGACGATGAGGGCGAGGGCCAGGCCGAACAGCAACTGCAGTCCGACCTCGACGAAGACCCACTTGGCGCTGAAGACCAGGGTGTCCCAGAACAGCGGGTCCTCGGTGAAGATGCGGGTGAAGTTGTCGAAGCCCGCGTAACCGTTCCGCCAGGGCTTGGTGGGGTTGTAGTTCTGCAGGCTGTAGTAGAAGACGCTGATGACCGGGTAGGCGATGAAACCCAGCATGAGCAGGGCGGCCGGCCCGATCAGCAGGTAGGGGAGCCTGCGGGGCGTGGCGGAGGCACGGCGCCGCCGGGGTGGCCTGGGCGGTTTCGCCACGGCTGCGGCATGGGCCATGACTGTTCTCCGTTTCTCGGTACGTCGTGCTGTGTGGTGCGGGTGCGGGTGAAGCGCTTTCTCCACCGGTGTGCGGGGGCCCGGACGGTACGGCCGGTCAGCCGGCGTACGGGTCCTGGACCGTGCCCGGGCGGGCGAGGAACTCGAAGTCGCAGCCGGTGTCGGCCTGCGTGATCTGCTCGTTGTAGAGCGCGCCGTAGCCGCGCTCGTAGCGCACGGGCGGCGGCGTCCACCGTTCCCGGCGGCGCTCCAGCTCCTCGTCGTCGACATTGAGCTGCAGGAGGCGGTTCTCGACGTCGAGGGTGATCGAGTCCCCGGTGCGCACCAGGGCGAGCGGTCCGCCGACGTACGACTCGGGGGCGACGTGCAGGACGCACGTGCCGTAACTCGTCCCGCTCATCCGGGCGTCGGAGATCCGCACCATGTCCCGCACGCCCTGCTTGAGCAGGTGGTCGGGCAGCGGCAGCATCCCGTACTCGGGCATGCCCGGGCCGCCCTTGGGGCCGGCGTTGCGCAGCACCAGCACGCTGTCGGCGGTGATGTCCAGCGCCGGGTCGTTGATGGTCCGCTGCATCTGCTTGTAGTCGTCGAAGACGACGGCGGTGCCGGTGTGCTTCAGCAGGTGCGGTTCGGCGGCGATGTGCTTGATGACGGCGCCGTCCGGGCAGAGGTTGCCGCGCAGTACGGCGACCCCGCCCTCGGCCGCGACCGGGTTGTCCCGGGGCCGGATGACGTCGTCGTCGTGCACCTGCGCGCCGGCGATCTGCTCGCGCATCGTGTCGTGGCAGACGGTGGGACGGTCCAGGTGGAGCAGGTCCGGGATCCGGGAGAGGAACCCGGGCAGCCCGCCCGCGAAGTGGAAGTCCTCCATCAGGTACGTCTGTCCGCCGGGCCGCACGTTGGCCAGCACCGGGACGGTGCGGGCGATGCGGTCGAAGTCGTCGAGGGTGAGCTTGACCCCCGCGCGTCCGGCCATGGCGATCAGGTGGATGACGGCGTTGGTGGAGCCGCCGAGTCCGAGGACGGTGGTGACCGCGTCCTCGAAGGCGTCCGCGGTGAGGAGGTCGCTCAGCCTGCGGTCCTTGTGGACCAGGTCGACGACGGTCATCCCCGCCCTGGCGGCCATCCGGTCGTGCCCGGAGTCGACGGCCGGGATGCTGGACGCGCCCGGGACCGTGACGCCGAGGGCCTCGGCGGCGGCGGTCAGCGTGGACGCCGTGCCCATGGTCATGCAGTGGCCGGGCGAGCGGGCCAGGCCGCTCTCCAGTTCCTGCATCTCGCAGTCGCCGATGACGCCGGCGCGCTTGTCGTCCCAGTACTTCCACATGTCGGTGCCGGAGCCGAGGACCTCGTTGCGCCAGTGCCCGGGCAGCATCGGCCCGGCGGGCACGAACACGGTGGGCAGGTCGGCGCTGGCGGCGCCCATCAGCAGGGCGGGCGTGGACTTGTCGCAGCCGCCCATCAGCACGGCGCCGTCGACCGGGTAGGAGCGCAGCAGCTCCTCGGTCTCCATGGCGAGGAGGTTGCGGTACAGCATGGGGGTCGGCTTCTGGAAGGTCTCGCTGAGGGTGGAGACCGGGAACTCCAGCGGGAAACCGCCCGCCTGCCAGACGCCCCGCTTCACGGCCTGCGCGCGGTCGCGCAGGTGGACGTGGCAGGGGTTGATGTCGGACCAGGTGTTGAGGATCGCGATGACGGGCTTGCCCAGGTGCTCCTCGGGCAGGTAGCCGAGCTGACGGGTGCGGGCGCGGTGGCTGAAGGAGCGCAGGCCGTCGGTGCCGTACCACTGGTGGCTGCGGAGCTGCTCGGGGGACTTGCGGGGGGTCATATCGACCACCCCGCGGCGATGGCGGCGACCTCGGCGCGCTCGCTCTCCGGCAGCGGCCTGCTCGGCGGGCGGACCTCGCGGCGGCACAGGCCGAGGGAGGCGAGGGCCTCCTTGACGACGGTGACGTTGTTGGCGGAGCCGTTGGCGGCGCGCAGTTCCTCGAAGCGGCGGATCTGCTCCCACACCTTCATGGCGGTCGGGTAGTCGCCGGAGCGCAGCGCCTCGATCATGTTCAGCGAGACGGACGGGGCGACGTTGACCAGGCCCGAGGTGAAGCCGGTGGCGCCGGCCGAGAAGTAGGAGGGGGCGTAGGGCTCGGCGAGCCCGGCGACCCACACGAACCGTTCGAGCCCCGCGTCCCGGGCGAAGGCGGCGAACTTCGCCGCGTCCGGCACGGCGTACTTCACGCCGATCACGTTGGGGCAGGCGTCGGCGAGTTCGGCGAGCCGGGCGCCGGTCAGTTGCGCGTTGCGGACGTAGGGGACGACGCCCAGCTCGGGCACGGCCTCGGCGATCGCACGGTGGTAGTCGACCCAGCCGCTCTGGGAGACGTAGGGGTGGACGGGCTGGTGCACCATCACCATCTGCGCGCCGAGTTCCCGGGCGTGCCGCGCGGAGTCGACGGCGGTGGGCACGTCGTGGCCCACCCCGACCAGGATCGCCGAGCGGCCGCCGGCCTCCTCGACGGTCAGCTCGGTGACCAGCCGGCGCTCGTCGGGGGTCAGGGCGTAGAACTCGCCGGTGTTGCCGTTGGGGGTGAGGGTCGTGATGCCACCGTCGAGGAGACGACGCAGCAGGGCCCGGTAGGTGCCTGGGTCGACGGAGCCGTCCTCGGCGAACGGGGTCACCGGGATCGCCACCACGTCGGCCAGGGCCGCCCGCTGGGTCTCGAACGTCGTTGTCATGCCTGACCGTCCTCTTTCTGGGCTTCCGGGGCCGCCTCGAAGTCCGCTCCGACCTCGGGGAAGGCCCGTCGCACGAACGACGCGATGTGCGAGTGCAGGGCGCGGGCCGCGCCGTCCGCGTCCCCGCCGAGCGCGAGCCGCAGGATCTCGCGGTGCTCGCTCGCCTCCCGCTCCCAGGAGGGGTCGGCGGCCCAGGCGACGGCCGAGACGAGGGCGGCCTGGTCGCGGACCTCGTCCAGCATCCGGCCGAGCAGCGGGTTGCCGCAGGGCACGTAGAGGGCGCGGTGGAACTCACGGTTGGCCAGGGACCGTTCGGCGGTGTCGTCGGCCTGGTCGGCCCGGGCCAGCGCGTCGCGTGCGGCGTCCAGGGAGGCGCCGCGGCGCACGGCGCGCTTGAGCGCCTCGGGTTCCAGGAGCAGCCGCACGTCGTAGACGGCGCGAGCCATGTCCGCGTCGACCATGCGCACCGTGACGCCCTTGTACTGGCTCATCACGACCAGACCGGTGCCGGCCAGGGTCTTGAGCGCCTCGCGCACCGGGGTCTTGGACACCCCGAACTGCGCGGCGAGGTCGGTCTCGACCAGGGCCTGCCCCGGCGTGAACCGACCGGTCAGTATGCGGCGTTTGATCTCCTCCAGCACGTACTGCGTGCGGGAGGGGATCGGCGTGGGCACAGAGGTCATGCGCGCCTCTCGGATCTCGCGTCGGATCTCGCGTATCGGATCTCGCGTATCGCGTCTCATATATGACGTACGAAGTACGACGCGATGACCGTAGGAGTGGCCCAGAGTTTCGTCAATGCTTCTGACACAGAAAGTTTCTGTTGCCTCACACGACGTGTGTGCGGCCCTCCCGGGCGGCGGCGGTGGGTCCGCCGAAGGCGGAGACGGCCCGGGCGGTCGCGGCCTCGGCGGTGAGCGTGGGGCCGACGTGGGTGACGAGGAGTGCGCGCAGGCCCGCCCGCCGGGCGGTGTCACCGGCGTCCTCGGGGGACGGATGGACCCGTTCGCTTCCGCGATGCTCGCCGATGTCCGCCTCGCAGAGGAACAGGCCGGCGTCACGGGCGGGACCGGTGGGGGCGGGGCACGGTCCGCTGTCCCCGGCGCAGGCGAGGACCCGCTCCGCGCACGCGGCGCGCAGCCCGTGGGCCCCGACGTCCCGGCGTGCAGGTGGGAGACCCATATGGCGTCGAGCCGCGCCGGGTCCGTGTGCCGCCGCAACTCGGCGAACGTCCCGAACCCGGCGCCGACCCACACCTCGGCGCCCCCGCCGCGCAGGAGGCACCCGGAGCCGGGGCGGTGCGGGCCGGGGTGCGGGGAGGCGGCGCCGAGGACGGTGGGGGTGAGGGTCGTGCGGGGAGGCTACGAGGCGCTTTCCGGCCCTCGCGCGCGCTTTTGTGCGGGCCCCGTGGTCATACGGGCCCCGTGGTCATGCCGGGCTCGTGGTCATGCGGGCCCCGTCTTCGGTGGGTCTCGTCGTCACGTCGGCCGCGTCCAGCCCGGGTCCCGGCCGCTCAGCCCGATCGTCCGGTCCAGGAGCGGGGCGTCGGGCGGGACGGGGACGACGGGGCCGAAGATGCCGCCGCCCCTGTCGGGGTCCGCGGCGGCGGCCAGGAGGAAGTCGTACGACGCCCGCAGCGGGGCGGGGTCGGGCGCGTAGACCTGACCGGTCGCGCGGGCCAGGTCCCAGCCGTGGATCACCAGTTCGTCGGTGACGACGGCACCGGCGACCGCGCCCGGCAGGTCGACGCCGCCCGCGCGGGTCATGCCGGTCCAGGCCGCCGGGTCCCGCCAGACCTCGGCGAGCTCGTCGAGCACCTTGGGCAGTTCCTCGCGCCAACCGGGCCCGATGTCCGGCAGGGCGGCCTCCGGGCCGGTGTCGGTGGTGACGCCCAGTTCCTTGCGGCCCGCGTCCCGGAAGGCGACGGCCAGCCCGAGGAGGTGGCCCAGCACGTTCCGTACCGCGTACCGCGGACAGGGCGTCCCGTCCGCCAGTTGCTCGTCCGTGACGGCCTCGGCGAGGCGCGCCACGATCCGGGTCTGCGGTCCGAGGTCGAGGGTGGTGTCGGTCATCGGGCTGCTCCTCTTGACGGTGCCCCTGGAAGACAGACCGATCCCGACCACGGAACTCATCGTTCGGCCGTCCTGCTTCCAAGGCATCTGCCCGATCCTCACGGCGGGGCCTTAGCCCCACGATGAGCAGGCATGACGACGACATGGACGGCGGCCCGCGTGGTGCGGGACCGCAACGCCGGGCCCTACCTCGCCGGAGTGGTGGTCTCCGGCTTCGGCACCTCCGCGCTGTGGCTGGCCTCGAGCGTGTGGGTCAAGGACCTCACCGGCTCGGACGGCCTCGCGGCCCTGTGCCTGCTGGCGATGTGGGCGCCCACCCTCGCCGGCCCGTTGCTGGGCACGCTCGCCGACCGGTTCCGCCGCCGGCCGCTGCTGATCGCCGCGAGCCTGCTCATGGCGGTGCTCCTGCTCACCCTGTGCGCCGTCGACTCACCGCGCGGGCTGTGGCTGCTGTACGCGGTGCTGTTCGTGTACGGCGCGGCGGGCGTCGTCCACGACGCGGCCGAGTCGGCGCTGATCGCCACCGTCGTGGACCGCTCCCTGCTCGGCGACTTCAACGGTCTGCGGACGACCGCCGGCGAGGGCATGAAGCTGCTGGCCCCGCTGGCGGGCGCGGGCCTCTACGCGGCCTGTGGCGGGGCGGCCGTCGCCGTCCTGGACTCGGTCACCTTCCTGCTCGCCACAGTGGTGTACGCGTTCCTGCGGGTACGGGAGGACCGGCCGGCGCCCCCGACGGGCAGCCGCCGGGAGCGGGCGGCCGAGGGTGCCCGCCGTCTGTGGGCGCATCCGGTACTCCGCCCGCTGGTGCTGGCGGGCGGTGCCACGATGCTGTGCGCGGGCCTGAGCGGGGCCCTGGTCCACGCCGTGGTCGACGCCCTCGGCCACTCCCCCGCGTACGCCGGTGTGCTCTACGCCGTCCAGGGCGCGGGGTCGGTGGCGGTCGGCCTGCTCTCCGGTCCGGCCCTGCGCCGCCTCGGCGAACGGCGCTTCGCGGCGTACGGCATCGCCGTGCTGGCCGTCGCGGTGGCGCTGCGCGCGGTGCCGCACGACCCACTGGCGTGGATGTGCAGCGCGGCGATCGGCGCGGGCCTGCCCGCCGTACTGATCGCCACGCTGACCGCCGTGCAGCACCGGACCCCGGCCCCCCTGCTGGGCCGGGTCACCGCCACCGCCAACACCCTGGTGTACACGCCGAACGTGCTCGGCCTGGCGGCGGGCGCGGCCCTGGTCGAATTCTTCGACCACCGCCTGCGCCTGGCCGCCCTCGGCTGCGCCCTGACGGCGACGGCGGCAACACTCCTCACCCGCCGGCCGAACCCCACCCCGGCATGACACGACTGCGACCAACCGCGCCGGCGCAGCTGCGGGCAGTCGCGCCGCTGGGGCGGCACGGGTGGGCGCAGCGGCACTCCGCAGACGCCGGGCTGCGCAACACATCCCCGGGCCCAGCCCCCGCGCCGTCACGCCCCCGGCGCCTCAGAGCCCGGCCAGTGCCGACCGCACCGCTTCCAGGTCCCCGTCCGACGCCAGCCCCGCGTGGTACAGGCGCAGCTCCGTCGCCCCCAGGCGGCGGGCCTCCGCGGCGTCCGCCGCGAGGGTGGCGGGGCTGCCGCCCATGCCGGAGACGATGGTGAGGTTGGCGGCGAGGACGGTGTCCGCGCCGGCCTCCCGGGCGAACGGGGTCAGCAGGCCGGCGCCGCCGGTGCAGGGCACGACCACTCCGTCGGCGACGGAGAGGATGTGGGCCGGGTCGACGCCGGCGTTGGCGCCGCAGTGGTAGGAGACGGGGTCCGCGTGCAGCAGGACCTGGAAGCCCTCGGGAGCGGCCTGCCGTACGGCGGTGACCGCGGCCTCCTGGAGCGTGCGGGCCGTCTCGTCGCGCCAGGCGCGGGTGGCGTCCGCCGTCTCCTCGCCGAGGAGCTTCCCGACGCCCGCCCAGCCCCCGTCGGAGGGCGCCCCCCGCCACACCGGCTCCAGCGCGGCACGCACGGCGGCGGCGAGCTCGTCGGCGTCCAGCCCCCGGGCCCCGTAGCCCTCGCGGCAGGAGGCGCAGAAGCACAGGGACATCAGGTACTGCCCGGCGTCCCCGAGCCCGACCCCGGCGGTCTTGTCGTGGGCGTGCAGGTGGGCCAGCCCGTACCAGCCGAGGGACTCCAGCTCGGTGCCGCGCGCCCCGGGCCGGACCGCCGCCTCCGCCGCCAGGTCGGTCAGGTACGCGCGCGTGGCGGGCTGCGCGACGCACGGCGCCCAGGGGTAGCGGTCGCCGTAGGCGTTGACCACGGAGGTGTCCGGATGCTCCGCGCCGAGGCGGGAGTTGTGCGCCAGCACCACCCAGGTGTGCACCTCCAGGCCCGCGTCCGCGAGCGCTGCGGCCGCCTCGCCGAAGGCGTCACCGGGCGCCCAGTCCCCGGCCGGGTACGGGCGCGGGGTGCGGTCCGCCCAGCGCGCCCCCGGCGGGTAGAGCACGGCCGCGTGTTCGGCGGTGACGACGCGGTGGCGCGGGTGGCGCGGGGTCAGCGCGCGGGTGGAGTGGTAGGCGGAGGCGAGTGTCACCTGCGCCGTGCCGAGCGCGGCGATCCGCGCGGGTGCCTCCGGGTCCCCGTTGACGTCCCAGGGGTAGACGAACGCCGACGCCTTCACTTGTCCTCCTCAAGCAGCGCGTGTCCCCGCTCGATCAGCTGAGCGAGCTGCTTGACATGATCCCCGGCCGGTTCGTGCAGTGGTGGCCGCACCTCCCCCACGTCCAGGCCGCGCAGGCGCACGCCGGCCTTGACCAGGGAGACGGCGTAGCCGTGGCCCTGGGCGCGCAGTTCGACGAACGGCCGGTAGAAGCCGTCGATCAGGCGGTGCGCGGTGGCCGTGTCGCCGGTGCGGAAGGCGGTGTGGCAGGCGAGGGCGATCTCGGGGGCGAAGCAGAACACCGCGGACGAGTAGAGGGTGATGCCGATGCCGCCGTAGGCGGGCTGGGTCAGTTCGGCGGTGGGCAGCCCGTTGAAGTACAGGAAGTCGCCGGATCCTCCGGCGCGTACGGCGCTGACCGTCCGCTGCATCAGGTCGAGGTCGCCGAGGCCGTCCTTGAGGCCGATGATCCCCTCCGTGCGGGCCAGTTCCACGACGGCCTCGGGGGTGAGGACGGCGTTGTCGCGCTGGTAGACGATCACCGGCAGGGAGGTCGCGGCGGCCAGCTCCCGGTAGTGCCGCAGCAGTCCCTCCTGCGCGGCCCTGACCAGGTACGGCGGCATCGCGAGCAGCCCGTCGGCCCCCGCGCGCCCGGCGAGCCGGGCGTAGCGGACCGCGAGCGCGGTGCCGTAGCCGACGCCCGCGACGACCGGGACGCGCCCGTCGGCGGCCTCCACCGCGGCCGTCACGCACAGCTCGAACTCCTCCGGCGTCAGCGCGTGGAACTCACCGGTGCCGCAGCAGGCGAACACGGCGGCGGCGCCGGCCTCCACCCCGCGCCGCACATGGAGCCGGTAGGTGTCGAGGTCGACGGCGCCGTCGGGTCCGTAGGCGGTGACCGGGAAGAACAGCGGCCCGCTGGGGATGCCGAGTCGGGCGGCGAGAGGGGCTGAGGTCACAAGCTCTCCCTGGTCCATATTCCTGATTCACGTCCATATCCCTGAACATGCTCACGCTAAGACGCCCCGGGGACCGCGGTCAAGCGCCGCACGCCGCCACGTACCAGCGGATTCTTCCGTTCCACAGGAAGTCGCGGAATACTTGACGCGCCGCGCCCCGCCTCCTTAGCGTGTCCACGAATATGAATGCCGTGCGTCCATCTGTACGGGTGACACGGCCGGCGCTGCAAGGAGACCCGAGGATGCCCGCTCCCCGCACCGTTCTGCTCACCGGCGCCGCCGGCGGCCTCGGCACGCTGATGCGGGGCCTGCTCCCGGACTACGGCTACGACCTGCGCCTGCTCGACCTGCGCCCCGTCGACGGCGCGCCGGACGCGATCGTCGCGGACCTCGCCGACAAGGACGCGGTACGCGAGGCGGTCCGCGGAGTCGACGCGATCATCCACCTCGCGGGCATCTCCCTGGAGTCCTCGTTCGAGAAGATCCTCCGCGCCAACATCGAGGGCACGTACCACCTGTACGAGGCCGCCCGCGAGGAGGGCGTCGGCCGCGTCGTCTTCGCCTCCTCCAACCACGCCGTCGGCTACACCCCGCGCCCCCGGGGCGACGACCCCCTCATCCCGGTCGACACCCCGCGCCGCCCGGACACCTTCTACGGCCTGTCCAAGTGCTTCGGCGAGGACCTCGCCCAGCTCTACTGGGACAAGCACGGCCTGGAGACCGTCTCCGTGCGCATCGGCTCCTGCTTCCCCGAGCCGACCAGCGTGCGCATGCTCTCGGTGTGGATGAGCCCCGCCGACGGCGCCCGCCTCTTCCACGCCGCCCTGACCGCCGAGAACGTCGGCCACACCGTCGTCCACGGCTCCTCCGCCAACACCCGGCTGTGGTGGGACCTCACCTCCGCGCGGGCACTCGGCTACGACCCGCAGGACGACTCCGAGCCGTACGCCGCGAAGCTGATCGCCGAGCAGGGCGAGCTGGACCCGGACGACCCGGCACACGCCCGCCTGGGCGGACACTTCGTCACCGACCCGCCCGTCTGGCCGTACTGACGACACGGGTCCGGCGGAAAACCGACGCGTCCCACGGCGGGCGGGCACCGAACGGGCCCGCCCGCCGCCGCATACGGGCATCCGCGCTGCCCGCTCCCACCCGTTCCCCCGCGCCCTCCCAGGTCCGCGCCGGGTACGACGCGCGCCGAACGGGCACAACCGGGCAGGAACGGGCCCGCAACAGACCTGGTCAGCGGCGAAAGCCCGTTGTAGAACTTCCTGCACGGGCCCCACCGGGCCCGAACGGGCAGCGAGATCAGGAAGCGGGTGTCCGGCCATGGGCCACAGGACGGCCGAAGAGCGCCGGCGGGAGATCATACGGGTGGCGCGCACCACCGGCGCGGTCGACGTCAGCGCGCTCGCCGCCGAACTGGGCGTGGCCAAGGAGACCGTGCGGCGGGATCTGCGCGCCCTGGAGGACCACGGTCTGGTGCGCCGCACCCACGGCGGCGCCTACCCCGTGGAGAGCGCCGGCTTCGAGACGACGCTCGCCTTCCGCTCCACCAGCCACGTCCCCGAGAAGCGCAGGGTCGCGGCCGCCGCGGCCGGACTGCTCGGGGACGCCGAGACGGTCTTCGTCGACGAGGGCTTCACCCCGCAGCTCATCGCCGAGGCCCTGCCCGCCGGCCGGCCGCTCACCGTGGTCACCGCCTCCCTGCCGGTCGCGGGCGCGCTCGCGGAGACCGGCGCCGCGTCCGTCCTGCTGCTCGGCGGCCGGGTCCGCTCCGGGACCCTCGCCACCGTCGACCACTGGACGACGAAGATGCTCTCCGGTTTCGTCATCGACCTGGCGTTCATCGGCGCCAACGGGATCTCCCGCGAACACGGCCTGACCACGCCCGACCCCGCCGTCGGCGAGGTCAAGGCACAGGCCGTCCGGGCCGCCCGCCGGGTGGTGTTCGCCGGTGTCCACACCAAGTTCGGGGCGGTCGGCTTCTGCCGGTTCGCCGAGATCGGCGCGCTGGAGGCGATCGTCACGAGCACCCTGCTCCCGGCCGCCGAGGCCCATCGCTACTCCCTGCTCGGACCGCAGGTCATCCGGGTCTGAAGAAGGCCGTACCGGCACATCGGCACACCGCTCCACGCCGTTTCACCTCCCCCTCGGGCCGCGCCGTGCCGAGCGACGCCCGCAATCTCCCCATACGAGTGTCTTGTCGAGGAGTGATCCATGCGAACCCAGAGCCGACGGAGGCCGCCGCGAGCCGCACTCGCCGCGGTCACCGCAGGGACGCTGCTCGCCCCGCTGCTCTCCGGCTGCTGGGTCGGAGCGGGCGGGGCCGGATCCGGCGGTGACTCCGTCAGCGTCCTGATGGTCAACAACCCGCAGATGGTCGAGCTGCAGAAACTGACCGCCGACCACTTCACCAAGGACACCGGCATCAAGGTCAACTTCACCGTGCTGCCGGAGAACGACGTCCGCGACAAGATCAGCCAGGACTTCGCCAACCAGGCCGGCCAGTACGACGTGGCCACCCTGTCCAACTACGAGATCCCCATCTACGCCCGCAACGGCTGGCTGAAGGAGATGGACTCCTACGTCGCCGAGGACCCGGACTACGACCAGCAGGACGTCCTCGAACCGATGCGCCGGTCCCTCACCGGCGACGACGGCAAGCTCTACGGCCAGCCCTTCTACGGCGAGTCGTCCTTCCTGATGTACCGCAAGGACGTCTTCGACCGGGAGGGCCTGGAGATGCCCGCGAACCCCACCTGGCGGCAGGTCGCCGGCCTCGCCGCCGAACTCGACGGGGCCGAACCGGGCATGAAGGGCATCTGCCTGCGCGGACTGCCCGGCTGGGGCGAGGTCATGGCCCCGCTGACCACCGTGGTCAACACCTTCGGCGGCACCTGGTTCGACGAGGACTGGAACGCCGGGCTCGACTCCCCCGAGTGGCACGAGGCGACGAAGTTCTACGTCGACCTGGTCCGCGAGCACGGCGAGTCCGGCGCCCCGCAGGCCGGCTTCGCCGAGTGCCTCAACAACATGACCCAGGGCAAGGTCGCCATGTGGTACGACGCCACCTCCGCGGCCGGCTCCCTGGAGGCCGCCGGCTCCCCCGTCAAGGGCAAGGTCGGCTACGCCCCCGCCCCCGTCGAGAAGACCGAGTCCTCCGGCTGGCTCTACACCTGGGCCTGGGGCATCCAGCACGCCTCCCGCAACCCCGACAACGCCTGGAAGTTCGTCTCCTGGGCCTCCAGCAAGGAGTACGAACAGCTCGTCGGCGACGAGATCGGCTGGTCCAACATCCCGGCCGGCAAGCGCGCCTCCACCTACGACAACCCCGACTACCGCGCGGAGGCCGCCGCCTTCCAGGAGATGACCAAGAAGGCCATCGCCCGGGCCCGGCCCGACGACCCCGGCGTCCAGCCCCGCCCGGCGCCCGGCATCCAGTTCGTCGGCATCCCCGAGTTCACCGATCTCGGCACCAAGGTCTCCCAGGAGATCAGCGCGGCCATCGCCGGACGCCAGTCCGTCGAGTCGGCCCTGAGGAAGTCCCAGCAGCTCGCAGAAGAGATCGCCGAGGAGTACGAGGGACGATGACCGCCACGACCACGGCCCCCGTGGCCGCACCCGAGACACGCTCCGTGCCCCGCCGGCCCTCCCCCCGGCTCCGCGCCTGGGCCACCCGCGCCCCGCTGCTGCCCGCCCTGATCTTCATGATCGCGGTGACCCAGCTGCCCTTCGTGGCGACCCTGGTGATCTCCTTCTTCGACTGGAACTCCCTCTACCCCGACGCCCGCCACTTCGCCGGCTTCGAGAACTACCGGGAGGTGCTCACCGACGCCGCCCTGCGCAAGTCCGTCTGGACGACGATCCTGCTGACCGTGGCGGTCGTCCTGGCCAGCCTGGTCCTCGGACTGCTCCTCGCCCTCCTGCTGGACCGGAGGTTCCGCGGCCGGGGCATCGTGCGCACCCTGCTCATCGCCCCGTTCCTGGTGGTCCCGGTGGCGGCGGCCCTGCTGTGGAAGCACGTCCTCTACAACCCCGAGTACGGCCTCCTCAACGGCCTGCTGCACTACGTCGGCGGCCCCCAGCCCGACTGGATCTCGGGCACCCCGCTGCTCGCCGTCGAGGCCGCACTGGTGTGGCAGTGGACCCCGTTCATGATGCTGATCCTGCTCGCCGGACTGCAGAGCCGGGACCAGCAGCAGATCGAGGCCGCCCGCGTCGACGGGGCGGGCGACTGGCAGATCTTCGTCCACCTCACCCTGCCCCACCTGCGTCGCTACCTCGAACTGGGCGCCCTGCTCGGCTCGATCTACATCGTGCAGAACTTCGACGCGGTCTTCACCATCACCTCCGGCGGCCTGGGCACCGCCAACCTCCCCTACACCGTCTACCAGACCTTCTACCAGGCCCACGAGAACGGCCTCGCCTCGGCCGCCGGCGTCCTGGTCGTCATCGGCTCCCTCATCATCGCGACCTTCGCCCTGCGCGTGGTGTCGTCCCTGTTCCGCGAGGAGGTGTCCCGCGCATGAGCAGCATCGCCGTACGCACCCGCGGCCGGTCCCGCGGCGGAGCGGGTCTCGGCCTGGTCGCCTGGCTGGCCGGCATCGTGTTCTTCCTGCCCATCGCCTGGATGGCGCTGACGTCCTTCCACTCCGAGACGGACGCGGCCACCAACCCGCCGTCCTTCACCGCCGCCCTCACCCTCGACGGCTACCGCGAGTTCTTCGGGGCGGGCGGCGGCGCCGGCCCCTGGCCGGCGCTGGTCAACTCGGCGGTGGCGTCGATCGTGTCGACCCTGTTCGTCCTGGTCCTGGCGCTGCCCGCCGCGTACGCCCTCTCCATCCGCCCGGTGCGGAAGTGGACGGACGTCCTGTTCTTCTTCCTCTCCACCAAGATGCTGCCCGTGGTGGCCGGCCTGCTGCCGATCTACCTGTTCGCCAGGAACACCGGGATGCTCGACAACATCTGGCTGCTGGTCGTCCTCTACACCTCCATGAACCTGCCGATCGCGGTGTGGATGATGCAGTCCTTCCTGGCCGAGGTCCCGGTCGCGATCATCGAGGCGGCCCGGGTGGACGGCGCGAAACTGCCCACGATCCTGGCCCGGGTGGTCGCCCCGATCGCCCTCCCCGGCATCGCCGCCACCTCCCTCATCTGCTTCATCTTCAGCTGGAACGAACTGCTCTTCGCCCGGGTCCTGACGGGCGTGGTCGCCGAGACCGCCCCCGTCTTCCTGACCGGCTTCATCACCAGCCAGGGCCTTTTCCTGGCCAAGGTGTGCGCCGCGTCGCTCGTCATCTCCCTGCCGGTGCTCGCCGCGGGGTTCGCCGCCCAGGACAAACTCGTCCAGGGCCTGTCGTTGGGAGCCGTGAAATGAAGGCCGCCGTCATCGAGTCCGTGGGCAGGGCCGTCGTCGCCGAGGTCCCGGACCCGACGCCAGGGCCGCGCGACGTCGTCGTCGAGGTCGCCGCGTGCGGGCTGTGCGGCACGGACCTGCACATCCTCCAGGGCGAGTTCGCCCCGAAGCTGCCGATCGTGCCGGGGCACGAGTTCGCCGGCGAGGTGGTCGGCGTCGGCGCCCAGGTCACGGAGGTGTCGCCCGGCGACCGCGTCGCGGTGGACCCCTCCCTGTACTGCCACGAGTGCCGCCAGTGCCGTACCGGCCACAACAACCTCTGCGAACGCTGGGCGGCGATCGGCGTCACCACGGCGGGCGGCGCGGCCCAGTACGCGGTGGCCCCGGTGGCGAACTGCGTGAAGCTGCCGGAGCACGTGCGGACCCAGGACGCGGCGCTGATCGAGCCGCTGTCCTGCGCGGTGCGCGGCTACGACGTGCTCCGGTCGCGGCTCGGCGCCCACGTCCTGATCTACGGGTCGGGGACCATGGGCCTGATGATGCTGGAGCTGGCGAAGCGGACCGGTGCGGCGAGCGTGGACGTGGTGGACCCGAACCCGGCACGGCTGGAGACGGCACGGGGGCTGGGCGTCTCCGCGTCGGCGGCCACGCCGGACGAGCTGGACCGGCCCCAGGGGTGGGACCTCGTCATCGACGCGACGGGGAACGCGGCGGCGATCCAGGACGGGCTGGGGCGGGTGGCGAAGGCGGGGACGTTCCTGCAGTTCGGGGTCGCGGACTACGCGACGCGGGTGCAGATCGATCCGTACCGGATCTACAACCAGGAGATCACGATCACGGGGTCGATGGCCGTGCTGCACAGTTACGAGCGGGCGGCGGAGCTGTTCGCCGGGGGCGTCCTGGACCCGGACGTCTTCATCAGCGACCGCCTGCCCCTCGATCAGTACCCGCAGGCGCTGGAGCAGTTCGCGTCCGGCATCGGCAGGAAGATCGTGGTGGTGCCGTAGGGGTTCTCGCCCCCGCCGCCCCTTCCCCTCCCGAACCCGGGGGCGCTGCCCCCGGGGAAGGGGCGGCGGGGCGAGTGAGGCCCACCGGTCCGATCGGGCCGAGGTAAGGGAACGGCAAAACGCCCTCGCTCGTTCACCCGGCATGACCGCAATGACCCCCGGCTCGAACATCCCCCTCCCCGTCGCCCGCGTGACGGTGGACGTCTCCGCGCCCGTGCGGCTCGACGTTTCGGGCCTGCTGCTCACCGCCGACGGCAAGGTGCGCTCCGACGACGACTTCATCTTCTACAACCAGCCCGCCGGCCCCGGCGTGACCTACCGCTCCGGCGGCGGCACCGCCCCCGACGCCGTCACGGTCGACACCGCGGCCGTACCGCCCGGCATCGAGAAGATCGTCGTCACCGCGAGCCCCGACGCCGCCGGCCAGACCTTCCAGGGCATCGAGCCCACCGCCACCCTCCGCAACGCGGACGACGACGCGGTCCTGGCCACCTTCACCCCGCCGGGCCTCGGCTCCGAGACGGCGTTGGTGGTCGTCGAGATCTACCGGCGCAACGGCGCTTGGAAGGCCCGCGCCGTCGGCCAGGGCTACGCCAACGGCCTGGCCGGCATCGCCACCGACTTCGGCGTCACGGTCGAGGAGCCCACCGCCCCCGCCGCCCAGCCGGTCACTGCGCCGCCCGCCCCGCCGGTGTCCGCCCCGCAGGCGCCCCCCGTGCCCGCCGCCGCTCCCGCCGCGCCCCCGGCCCCGCCCGCCGCCGCCCCCGGCACCGGGAAGATCAACCTCGACAAGGGCCGGGTCAGCCTCCAGAAGAACCAGACCGTCTCCCTGATCAAGGGCGGCCGGCCGCTGCTCTCCCAGGTCAAGATGGGTCTCGGCTGGGAGCCGGCCTACCGCGGCAAGGACATCGACCTGGACGCCTCGGTCATCGCCTACGGCCCGCAGCGCAACCACATCGACAGCTGCTACTTCGGCAAGCTGCAGATCGTGAACGGCGCGATCCGCCACTCCGGCGACAACCTCACCGGCGAGGGCGGCGGGGACGACGAGGTGATCACCGTCGACCTCGGACGCCTGCCCCAGGAGGTCACCGGTCTGGTCTTCACCGTCAACTCCTTCTCCGGCCAGAAGTTCACCGAGGTGGCCAAGGCGTACTGCCGTCTGCTGGACGGCGCCACGGGCGAGGAACTGGTCCGCTTCGACCTCACGAGCGCCGAACCGCAGACGGGCGTGATGATGGCGAAGCTGATCCGCCAGTACTCCGGCGAGTGGGAGATGACCGCGATGGGCGACTTCGTGAAGTCCCGCACGGTACGGGGGATGGTGAAGCCGGCCGCCCAGGCGCTGTAGCCGCTCGGGCGGATCGCCGGGCGCCCCCGCCGCCGGGGGCGCCCGGACGACGGCTACGCCCGCAGCCCCTCCATCAACAGCCCGAGGTAGCGGCGGATCTGCGTGCCCTCCCCGCCCGCCAGCTCCGACGCCGTCGCGACGCCGTGGGCCAGCCGCAGCAGGTCGACGGCCTCGACGTCGCGCCGCAGCGCACCCGCCTCCCGCGCCGCCCCGGCCAGCCGGTCCACCGCGCCCTTCAGCGGATCGCAGCACTCCGTGCCGCCGTCCCCGACGGCGGCGCCCAGCAGGACCCGCAGCCCCCGGATCCGGAGCATCCCGGCGCCCAGTTCGTTCAGCCACTCCACCAGCGCCTCGC
This sequence comes from Streptomyces sp. NPDC126497, assembly GCF_040302425.1. Lineage (NCBI taxonomy): Bacteria > Bacillati > Actinomycetota > Actinomycetes > Kitasatosporales > Streptomycetaceae > Streptomyces > Streptomyces sp. NPDC126497. Next base: position 5,863 of record NZ_JBEORT010000054.1, on the reverse strand, counting down.
CCGGCGGCAGCCGCCCGGCCAGTTCGCCGGCCCGCTCCGCGATCGACTCGATGCGGTCGACGTAGGCGGCCTCCAGCAGCGCCTGGCGCGTCGGGAAGTGCCGGTAGAGCGTGCCGGAGCCGACGCCCGCCCGCTTGGCGATGTCGTCGAGCGAGGCACCCTCGCCGTGCGCGGCGAACGCCTCCACCGCGGCCTCGATCAGCAGCCCGCGATTGCGGCGGGCGTCCGCGCGCATGGACCTGACCTGCGCCATCAGCCACTCCTCACCCCCGGGAACCCTCCCCCACCCTATCGAGCGGGAGGCGGGGAGAGCCCCGGTTCCGGACAGCCCCTCACGCGGCCCACGGCCAGTCGGCGTCCCGGCCGGCCTCCAGCAGCGGAACCATCCGGAAGGCCGCGTCGGAGGGACCGCCGAAGGTGTGCCGGTTCGCGGTGCCCGACGGGCCGTGGCCCGCGCGGTGTCCGGCGAGGTTCCAGGTGTGGACCGGTACCTCGGCCGGGACCTGCTCGGTCAGGTCGCCGTGGTGGCTGTGGGCGTACTGCTCGTCGGTGACGATCAGCACGCGGTCGTGCCGCGCGCAGTGGCGGCGCACCGCCCTGGTGGTGGGGGAACTGCCGCGACCGCGTAATCAGCGGCGCTTCTGCCGCTTCCAGGGCCCGGTGATGGCGAGCATGATGCCGGGTTCCTGGATGTTGGCGTAGAGGGTCCTGCCGTCGGGCGAGAAGGTCACGCCGGTGAATTCGCTGAACTCCGGCTCGTCCTCGGTGCCGATGTTCAGTTCGTTGCGGGCGATGGGGTAGGTGCGTCCGCTGTCGGTGGCGCCGAACAGGTGCTGGGCGCCCTCGCCGTCCTCGGCGATGATCAGGCCGCCGTACGGGGAGACGGTGATGTTGTCGGGGCCGTCGAAGGCGCCGTCCCCCGCCGGGTCCCGGTCGGCGCCGAGCAGGACCTTCAGGGTCAGCGTGCGGCGCCGGGGGTCGTAGAACCAGACCTGGCCGTCGTGCCGCACGGGGCTCCCCTCGCGGGCGTACGAGGAGACGATGTACGCCCCGCCGTCCCCCCACCACATGCCCTCCAGCTTGCGGGCGCGGGTGACCTCGCCGGCCCCGAACTGCTCGCGCACGTCGACGGTCCGCGCGTCGCGGTCGGGCACGTCCACCCAGTCGACGCCGTACACCGTGCCGGTCCTCGTGGCGCGGGAGAGGTCGTCGACGTACCGGCCGCCGGAGTCGTAGCACCTGGGCGCCTGGAGGACGCCGGCGTCGTCGGCGAGGGTGCGGAACCTGCCGGGGCCGTGGCGGAAGCCCTCCGGCGGGGTCCAGCGGTAGAACAGGCCGTTGGGCTCGTCGGCGTCCTCGGTGAGGTAGGCGTGGCCGCGCCTGGAGTCGATGACGACGGCCTCGTGGTCGTACCGCCCGAAGAACTTCAGCGGCCTGGGGTCGCGGTTGGCTCGCCGGTCGGCGGGGTCGACCTCGAAGACGTAGCCGTGGTCCTTGGTCATGCCGTTCTGGCCGGCCCGGTCGGAGTTCTCCTCGCAGGTGAGCCAGGTGCCCCAGGGCGTGCTGCCGCCCGCGCAGTTGTTGGCGGTGCCGGCGATGCCGACCCATTCGGCGACGCTGCCGTCGCGGCGCACCTCGACGACCGTGCAGCCACCGGGCGCGGCCGGGTCGTAGACCAGGCCCTCGGTGAGCGGGACCGGGAACTCGACCTCGTCGCGCGGGCCGTCCATCTCGTGGTTGTTGACCAGGAGGGTGCTGCCGCGAGGTCCGGGGAAGGCGGCGGTGCCGTCGTGGTCGGCGGGCGTGAACTCCCCCGACTCCAGCCGGGTCCTGCCGGCGTGGGTGAGCACGCGGTAGGTGAACCCGGCGGGCAGGGCGAGGAGTCCGGCCGGGTCCGCGACGAGCGGCCCGTACCCGACCCCGCCGTGCCGCCCGGCCGCTTCCCCGGCCCCTTCGTCCGCGCTCTCGGTGTCGGTGGCCGCGAGGGCGTGGGGCGCGGAGGCGAGGGCGGTCACACTGCCCGCCAGCGCGACACCGGCGATCGCGGACGTCCTGGTGAAGTCCCTGCGGGTGAGCGACATGCTGTCTCCTGTGACGTGGCTGGACCGTGGAGGGTGGCGAACGCCGTGCACCCGCCACGCTCCCGCCCATGCCTGAACGCCGGTTGAACACCGGGGGTCACGGTGGTTCTCTCTTCCGTGAGCCGCCCGGACCCCGCACGGCACCGGGCGCGGGGCCCGCCCCGCGTCAGGCGTCCCGCGCGGCCACCGACGCGCTCGGGTTCCCTCGTCCCCCGCCGCGGGTCACGCGCGCACGAGAGGGACGGCGCTCAGCTCCCGTGCTGCGAACGCGCCTTGAACGCCGCCTTCCGCGCTTCCTTGGCGACCTTCTTGTCGGGGTGCAGCCGCCCCATGGCCTCCAGGACGTCCGCGGTGGCCGGGTGCTCCACCCGCCAGGCCGTGTCGAAGAATCCGCTGTGCTGCCGTGCGAGTCCCTCCACCAGGGAGCGCAGTTCCTCGGAGTTGCCCTCGGCGGCGAGCTGGGCGGCGACCGTGTCGATGGTCAGCCAGAAGATCAGGGCCTCGGACGGCGGCGGCACGTCGGTCGCGCCGTGCTCGGCCAGCCACACCCGGGCCAGCCCGCCGAGTTCGGGATCGTCCAGCACCTCCCGCAGCGCGGGCTCCGCCGCCGCGCCGACCAGCGACAGTGCCTGCTGGCACCGCAGCCGCCGCAGCGGCGCGCCCTCGTCGGCCCCGCGCGCCGCCGCCAGCAGCTCGCGTGCGGCCTCCAGCGGATCGCGCCGGCCCAGCCACTGCTCGGTCTCCGCGTGGGCGGCGGCCGGCGGGAAGACGGCCGTGCCGTCGAGCAGCGCGTCCGCGCCCTTGTCCACGAGGTCGCCCACGGCCGGCGCCCCGAACCCGGCCTCCAGCAGCCGGGCGCGCAGTCCGTACAGCCCGAGCGGGGTCAGCCGCACCATGCCGTACCGGGAGACGTCGGTCTCGTCGACCGGTGCGGCGGGTTCCTCGTCGGTGTCGGCCATCAGCGCCTCGTCCACCGGCCGGTACTCCACGAGTCCGACCGGCTCCAGCATCCGGAACTGGTCGTCCAGCCGCATCATGGCGTCGGACACCTGCTCCAGGACGTCGTTGGTGGGCTCGGTCATGTCACCGGGCACGATCACCGACGCGGCCAGCGCGGGCAGCGGCACCATCGCCCCGTCGGCGTCCTCCCCGCCCACGGTCAGCAGGTAGAGGTTGCCGAGCACCCCGTCCAGGAACTCCGCCTCGGCCTCCGGATCCCAGTCCAGCGCGTCGAGGTCGATCTCCCCGGACCCCTCGCCCCCGGCGATGGCGTCGACCAGCCCGTCCAGGTCGGGCACGCTCGCGTCGCCGAGCACCGTCTCCAGGGCCGCGAGCCACACCCCGAGCACGTCCTGCGGCGAACCGCCGGTGAGCAGCGCCAGACCGTCCCCCGCGGCGACGGTCCCCTGCGCCTCGTCCACCACCTCGACGAGCCCGGCGTCCACGGCGACGCGCCAGGCCTCACTGGCGTCGGCCGCGGCGTCCTCCCCGGTCAGGCCCAACTCCGCGGCGGCCGCCGGAAGCTGCTCGTCGACGAGCCCGGCACCGGCGTCGACCCTGGTGTCCGGCCCCGCCCAGCGGGCGAGCCGGGCGGCCCGGGAGAGCAGGGGGGTGGACAGGGCGTCGCGCGCCAGCTCCGCTTCGGGACGCAGCCGCGCAGGCGGCAGGATGGAGCTGTCTGACATCGGCTGTTTCTCTCCTAGGGCCGTTGACCACTCGGCCGCTCAGCCTAGACGGATTTCCACCCATGCCGCCCGCTTCATCTCCCCTTCAGCGGCCGTACATGGCCGAAACCTTGACAAGGGACCGGGCCTGACAGGAGATTGACGCGCGTAGAAGAGGGTGGGTCACACGTCCCCGGAGGGAATCCGTTGCCGAGAAAGTCCGCGCGTCTCGCCGCGCTCACCGTCGCCGCCGCATGTTCCGCGGCGTCCACCGTCGTCCTCACCGCGCCCGCGCACGCCGACACGGTGCGCATCCACGACGTCCAGGGCGACACCCGCACCTCGCCGCTGGCCGGCCGGCAGGTCACCGACGTGACGGGCATCGTCACCGGCGTCCGCGCCTACGGCTCGTCCCGCGGCTTCTGGATCCAGGACCCCGCCCCGGACGCCGATCCGGCCACCAGCGAGGGCGTCTTCGTCTTCACGAGCTCCACCCCCAAGGGCGTCGCGGTGGGCGACGCCGTCACGGTCTCCGGCACCGTCTCGGAGTACGTCCCGGGAGGCACCTCCTCGGGCAACCAGTCCCTGACGCAGATAACCCGCCCCGCCTTCACGGTCACCTCGAGCGGCAATCCGCTCCCGGCCGCCACCACCCTCGACGCGCGTTCCGTCCCCGCCGCGTACGCCCCCGCGGGCGACCCGGCGGCGAACGGCTCGATCAATGCGCTGCCCCTGCGCCCCGCGAAGTACGCCCTGGACCTGTACGAGTCCCTGGAGGGCATGAACGTCCGGGTCCGCGACACCCGGGTGGTGGGCGCCACCGACCCGTACACCGAGCTGTGGGTGACGGTGGAACCGCACGAGCACCCCAGCCGGCGGGGCGGCACGGTCTACGGCTCCTACGACGCCCAGAACACCGGCCGCCTGCAGATCCAGTCGCTGGGCAAGGCGTCCGACTTCCCCGACGCGAACGTCGGCGACACCCTCGCCGGCACCACCGAGGGCCCGCTGGACTACAACCAGTTCGGCGGCTACACCCTGGTGGCCAACGAGCTGGGCACCCTGGAGTCCGCGGACCTCCGGCGCGAGGCGACCCGCGGACAGCGCTCCGCCGAGCTGGCCGTCGCCACCTACAACGTCGAGAACCTCGACCCCTCCGACGACACCTTCGCCGCGCACGCCGCCGCGATCGTGAACCACCTCAGGTCCCCCGACATCGTGTCCCTGGAGGAGATCCAGGACAACAACGGCGCCACCGACGACGGCACGGTCGCCGCCGACCTGACGATGGCCAAGCTGATCGACGCCATCGAGGCGGCGGGCGGCCCCCGCTACGACTGGCGCGCCGTCGACCCCGCCGACAAGCAGGACGGCGGCGAACCGGGCGGCAACATCCGCCAGGCCTTCCTGTTCAACCCGGCCCGGGTCTCGTTCACCGACCGGCCGGGCGGCGACGCCACCACCGCCACCGGCGTCACGAAGATCCGCGGCAAGGCGGCCCTGACGCTCTCCCCCGGCCGGATCGACCCGGCCTCCGAGGCCTTCGCCAACAGCCGCAAGCCGCTCGCCGGCGAGTTCACCTTCCGGGGCCGTACGGTCATCGTCATCGCCAACCACTTCGCCTCGAAGGGCGGTGACCAGGGCCTGACCTCCCACTACCAGCCACCGTCCCGCGGCTCGGAGACCCAGCGCCACCTCCAGGCCGAGGCGGTCCACGACTTCGCGGCGAGGATCCTCAAGACCGAGAAGAACGCCGACGTGGTGGCCCTGGGCGACCTGAACGACTTCGAGTTCTCCAGGACCGCCGAGATCCTCGAGGGCGGGGGCACCCTCTGGTCGGCGATCAAGTCCCTTCCCCGGTCCGAGCGCTACTCCTACGTCTACCAGGGCAACAGCCAGGCCCTGGACCACATCCTGATCAGCCCGTCCATCCGCCGCCACGGCCGGTTCGACTACGACAGCGTGCACATCAACGCGGAGTTCCACGACCAGATCAGCGACCACGACCCGCAGGTGCTGCGCTTCCGGCCGTAGCACCGCGGCGAGGCCGCCCGAGGCGGTGAGGGGGCGGGGCGGTCACCCGCCCCGCCCCCGCACCGCGACGCGGCCCGGGCGCCC